>NZ_JBXASF010000014.1:0-139703 GCF_058809015.1 Caulobacter sp. GW821-FHT11A05
CCTCAGGCCGCCGCGCCGCGCCCGGCGGCTCCCGCGCCCCAGGCCCCCCGTCCGGGCGCGCCCTCCGCGCAGCCTTCGGCCGGCCAGACCCGCACCTACGAGCCGTCCCGCGATCGCCGCGACGACCGCTCCAGCACCACCACCTACCGGCCGCCGGCCCAGACCGGCAATTTCAACCAGCGCACGCCGCGGCCGGATGCGACCACCTTCAACCAGCGCGCCCCGCGCCCGGACGCCGACCGTCCGCGCAGCGACGCCCCGCGCCCCGACAACCGCGATCCGCGCGGTGGCGACAACCGTGGCGGCGACCGTCCGCAGCAGACCGTCCGCTACTCGGCCCTGGCTCCGCGTCCGGCCCCGGCCCGTCCCGGCGCGCCGCGTGGTCCGCGCCCCGGCGCCGGCCTGGCCGCCGAGGCTCCGGCGACGCCGGAAGTCACCCGCGCCACCCGCTCGGCCCCGCGGCCCGGCGGCGCGCTGCCCGACCGCCGTCCGGACGAGGACGACGATCGTCGCCGCGGCCCCGGTGGCCCGGGCGCCGGTCCCGGCAAGGCGGTTTCCCGCACCAAGGGTGAGCCCAAGCGCCGCGAAGGCCGCCTGACCATCCAGGCCGTGGCCGGTGACGACGAGGGCGCCGTCGAGCGCATGCGCTCGCTGGCCTCGGTCCGCCGGGCTCGCGAACGCGAAAAGGAAAAGCGCCGTGGCGGCGCCGCCGAACAGGCCCGCGCGGCCCGTGAAGTGGTCATCCCCGACGTCATCACCGTTCAGGAGCTGTCCAACCGGATGGCCGTGCGCGGCGTCGACATCATCAAGATGCTGATGCGCCAGGGCGTGATGCTGAAGATCAACGACGTCATCGACAGCGACACCGCTGAACTGGTGGCGACCGAGTTCGGCAACACCGTCCGCCGCGTCTCCGAAGCCGACGTCGAAGAAGGCTTCCTGGCCGCCGAGGACCACGACGACCATCAGGAGACCCGTCCCCCGGTGGTGACCATCATGGGTCACGTCGACCACGGCAAGACCAGCCTGCTCGACGCCCTGCGCACCACCGACGTGGCGGCGGGCGAAGCCGGCGGCATCACCCAGCACATCGGCGCCTACCAGGTTCGCCTGGAAAGCGGCGATCGCGTCACCTTCCTCGACACCCCTGGCCACGCGGCGTTCAGCGCCATGCGGGCCCGCGGCGCCAACATCACCGACATCGTCGTGCTGGTGGTGGCCGCCGACGACGGCGTCATGCCCCAGACCATCGAGGCCATCCAGCATGCGAAGGCGGCGAACGTGCCGATCATCGTGGCGGTCAACAAGATGGACAAGGACGGCGCCGACCCGACCCGGGTGATCAACGAGCTCCTGCAGCATGAGATCGTCGTCGAAAGCCTGGGTGGCGACACCCAGATCGTCGAGGTCTCGGCCAAGACCCGCCAGGGCCTCGACAATCTGATCGAGAACATCCTGATCCAGGCCGAACTGCTCGACCTCAAGGCCAACCCCGAGCGCACCGCCGAGGGCGTGGTCATCGAGGCCAAGCTGGACAAGGGTCGCGGCGCGGTCTCCACCGTGCTGGTCAAGCGCGGCACCCTGAAGCGCGGCGACATCGTCGTCGCCGGGGCCTCCTACGGCCGGGTTCGCGCCCTGCTCAACGAGCGCAACGAACAGCTGACCGAAGCCGGCCCCTCGACCCCGGTCGAGATTCTCGGCCTCGACTCGACGCCGTCTCCGGGTGAAGCCTTCGCCGTGGTGGAAAACGAAGCCCGCGCCCGCGAGCTGACCGAATACCGCAACCGCGTGAAGCGCGAGAAGTCGGCCGTCGGCGGCGTCGCCGGGGCCAGCCTCGCCGACATGATGGCCAAGCTCTCGGCCAAGAAGGTCAGCGAACTGCCGCTGGTCATCAAGGGCGACGTGCAGGGTTCGGTCGAAGCCATCGTCGGCTCACTGGACAAGCTGGGCACTGACGAGGTTCGCGCCCGGATCATCCTGCAAGGGGCCGGTGCGATCAGCGAAAGCGACGTGCAGCTGGCCAAGGGCGCCGGCGCCCCGATCATCGGCTTCAACGTCCGGGCCTCGGCCCAGGCGCGGGCCCTGGCCGAGCGTGAAGGCGTCGAGATCCGTTACTACGCGATCATCTACGACCTGATCGACGACATCAAAGGCGTCATGTCGGGGATGCTCTCGCCGATCCAGCGGGAAACCTTCCTGGGCAACGCCCGGGTGCTGCAGGCCTTCGACATCTCGAAGGTCGGCCGCGTCGCCGGTTGCCGCGTCACCGAAGGTGTCGTGCGTCGGGGCGCCAAGGTCCGGATCGTCCGCGACAACATCGTGGTTCTCGAACTGGGCACCCTGCAGACCCTCAAGCGCTTCAAGGACGAGGTGGCGGAAGTCACCAACGGCATGGAGTGCGGCATGGCCTTCGCCGGCTTCCAGGACATCCGCGAAGGCGACGAGATCGAATGCTTCACGGTCGAGGAAGTGGCGCGCTCGCTGTAGCGAACGGCTCTGCTTTCTGGGAAAGTCGAAAGGCGCGGACCGCAGGGTTCGCGCCTTTTGCTTTTGGGGGGATCGATGCCGGGCCGATGGATCGTCGCCGCGATGCTGGTCGCGCTCACCGTCGGCGCCTGCGCCCGCGAGCCGCAGGTGATCCCGATGATGCACGGCTGGTGCGCGCTGAAGACCGAGGGGCGGATCGAGGGCGTGGCGACGTTGGAGGGCCGGCCAGCCCTGGCCGAACCGGTTGTCGAGACCGGGCACGGGCAGTACGTGGGCCGGGCGATCCGGCAGGGTCTTGGCGGTAAGACCAGCCTGCTCTGCAGCCGGCCCGCCGACGGGCCGGCCCATTGTGTCGTGGCGTCGGTGAGCCCTGGCCACTACGGCTTCGAGGGCTGGGCGATGCGCACCGTGCCGCAGCTGGACATCCCCTCGCGGCCGAACGACCCGCCAGTGCGAGTGGATTTCGTTTTCACCCTGGTCGAGCCACGGACCTCGACCTGCGACTGATTTATCGCCAACCGACCTACGCAGTGTTCTGACGCCAGCGAGCCAGCAACGCGCGATGCCGACATGGTCGGCCAGGGCGCCGGCCTGGACCCACTACGGCCACGCCGCCGCAGTCCAAAGGATAAAAAATACCATTTTTTCAATTGCTTGTGGAATATGTCTAGACATATTCACCGGCCCTGACGGCCGTCGGCCGGGACCTGTTCCAAGGCGTTGGTCGCGGCGGCGCGCTTTCGACCAACAAACCCCGCCGATCGACCAACGCTCCGACCAACGCCCCAGGCTACAGCCACACGCCCCGGACCTACGCCAAAGCCAACGGGCCATGGCGTTTCGCCCGTTTTTCGCGGCTTTCGAGCGACGCCGCATTTTTGTTGGCCCTACGAGCGGCGGTATAATGGGTCTGGCGCTTCGATAGCGGCCGCGGGCGTCTGATCCATCGCCAACCAGCCCGGGCTGTGCTGAACTGGCTTAATCGAGCCGCCAGCGCCCGACGTGGGGGAGTTTCAGACCATGACCAATCGCGCCTTGCCCGCCATCCTCTGGGGCGGCCTTGTTTCCGGCGCCGCCGACATCGCCGCCGCCGCCCTGATCTGGAAAATCCCCGTCGATACCGTCTTCAAGTCGATCGCCCGCGGCTGGTATGGCAAGGCGGCGATGAAGGGCGGCTGGGACATGGTCGCCGTCGGGGCGGCCAGCCACTTCCTGATCACCCTGGTCTGCGCGGCCCTCTACGTCCTGGCGGCCCGGCGCGTCACGATCCTGACGCGGCAGCCGGTGATCTGCGGGGCGCTGTTCGGGCTGATCATCTATGGGGTGATGACCTATGTCGTCGTGCCGCTGTCGGCCATCGGACCGAGGCCGCAGCCGCCGGTGGACCTGACCTTCATCCTGGGCGTTCTGGCTAACGTGATGGTCGGGCTGATCATCGCCCTGTTCGCGGCGAGATACGCAAAACGTTGACCGCCACCGCTTCGTCGCGGAAAAGCCTGAAGTCTGTTCGACGCTTCCCGGCCGGAGACGACCGCATGCGCCTGTTTCGCGTAACGACCCTGATCGGCCTGGTGGCCATCCTGAGCGCCTCGTTGAGCGCCTGCGCCACCGCCACGCGGCTGGACGCGGCCGGCGACGTCCACGCCCTGCTGATCGCCATCCGTGACAACGACAAGGCCGCCTTCAACGCCCATGTCGATCGCCAGGCCCTCAAGGCCTCCATCGAGCACCGGCTGGTCGGCGAGGCCCAGAAGGCGACCGGGGACGAGAACCTGCGGGCGCTCGGGGCCCTGGCCGCCCCCTACCTGGCCGAGGCCGCCGACAAGGCGCTGATCCAGCCCTCGACCTTCCGCAGCGTGGCCTATCAGTACGGCTACAAGCCCGGCCAGCCGATCCCTGGACAGGTGGCCATCGCCGGTTCTCTGAAAGCCCTGCCCGACGGCCGTGTTTGCGCCACAAAATCCAAGGATGGGCCTTGCGTGCTGATCTTCACGCGCACGGACGGGGTCTGGAAGCTCTCGGGGTTCGAGGGCGACATCGCCGACCTGCGCGGCAAGCGTCGATAGGACCCAACTGTATGCTTCGTATCCTTTGCCTGACCGCTGTGGCGGCCGTTTCCCTCGCCGGCTTCGCGGTCCCGGCCCAGGCCGCCGAAAAGCGGATGGTGACCTTCGACAGCGCTTCATCGGAAGCCCGCCGGCTGACCGGCGCCGGCCTGACCTTCGTCTTCACCCGCCAGTATTTCCGCACCAACATCCTGGCGGTCCGCGCCACCGCCGTGCCGGTGGGCGTGGTGCCCAAGGCCTCGCACGACTCAGGCGTCAATCGCCAGCTCGACGGCCTGATGGGTCCCGAGGCCGGCAAGGGCGAGCTCTACGAGATCGATCCAGCCAAGGCCGAGGGCAAGGTGATGATCGCCGCCTTCTGCCCCGGTTCGACCAAGGGCTGGCTGGCCGTCGGGCCGGTCTACACCCGCAAGCCCCTGCGGGTTCACGCCTTCGGCGACGACGGGGCCGGCGGCGTCAAGCTGTGCGCCGCCATGGATTTCACCTGGCGCGGCGAATGGCAGATGCCCCGGCCCAAGGGCGGCAACACCCGGGCGGCGGTGACCAAGCCGACCTACGGCCGGCCGGACGGCAGCTGACGCCTCGCGGCTGTCGCCTGCGGCCCCCTGGGGTGGTATGACTGCCCCGGCGCAACCTCATGGACCTTGACGATGTTAGCGCTATCCTTAGGCTGAACATCGTTCAACCGGCGGCGTCAGATCGCTGGTGGCGCCGAGGAAGCCGGGCATAGTCCGCCAGGAGATCAGCATGGCCACCGGCGAGCTGTTCGCAACCGCCCTGGTCGCCGACATCGGTCCTCAGGCCTGCCGGTTCGCCCTGCTCAGCCAGGTCGAGGGCGACCGCCCGCTGTTCTCCCACACCGCCGAACTGGCCGTATCGCAGCACCGGGGTGCGGTGGAGGCCTTCGCGGCCTATCTGGCCTCCCTGGACCGGCCGGCCCCCACAACCCTCGGCCTGGCGGTCGCGGCGCCGGTCAATACCGAGCGGTTCGTCATCACCCAGTCCGGCTGGTCCTTCTCCGTGGAGGACCTGCGCGCCGCCTTCGGCTTCGAGACCGTGACGGCCATCAACGAGGCGGCGGCCACCGCCCTGTCGCTCGAGTGGCTGGGGGCCGGCGACACCCTGTCCATCGGCGGGTCGTCCATCCCGCCGTCGCCCCTGCCGCCCGGCCGCTACGCCATCGTCAGCCCCGATTTCGGCCTCGGGGTCTCGGCGGTGGAGATCAGCGAGAGCGGCTGCCAGGTCATCGACACCGAGGGCGGCCACATGGCCTTCGCCCCCAACAACGCCCTGGAGATCGAGCTGCTGCAGCGGTTGACGCCGACCTGGGGCCGGGTCTCCTACGAGCGGGTGATCTCCTGGCCCGGGCTGGCGGATATCTATTCGGTGATGGCGGCGCGGGAGCGCGGCCGGGCGGAGGCCTGGTCGCCGCTGGAGATCATGCTCCAGGCGCGGGATGGGGCCGACCCCCTGTGCCAGAAGGCGGTCCACTGCTTCCTCGACATCCTCGGCGCCTTCGCCGGTGACGTGGCCCTGGCGGTGGGGGCCAACCGCGGCGTCTTCCTGGCCGGCCGCTTCGTCCAGGAGGCGGCCGAGCTGATCGGCGCCAGCACCTTCCGGGCCCGCTTCGAGAGCAAGGGGCGGCTCTCGGCCGTGGTCGCCGCCCTGCCGACCTGGGCGGTGGTCTCCCGCAGCAGCGTGCTGAACGGCGTCGCCCGCCAGTTGGCGCTGAAGCGGCAGGCCGAACGCGGCGCGCCGTCGCCGGCCCCGGCCGCCAGGGCGCCGGCGAAGATCGCCAGGGCCCAGCCGGCCGACCTGATCGCCACCCTGCTGGACGGCGCCGGCTGCGGCCTGCTGGTCCTGGACGCCGCCTTGCGGATCGTGCTGACCAACGACCGCTATTGGGAGGGTTCGTCGGTGCGGCGGGACCTGCGGGCGCCGGGTCGCCCGATCCGGCCCTGTTTCGAGGCCCTGGCCGAGGGTCACGACTGGCGGCCGCAGGACGCCGCCGCCGTCCTGGACAGCCTGGCTGCCGGTCAGGCCTTCACCGCCGAACGCACGGCCCTGGGCGGGCGGGTGCTGCGGGACGAGGCGCGGCCGGTCCCCTCCGGCGGCTGGGTGTTCACCGCCCTGGACATCACCCTGTCGCGCCGCCGCGCCGTGGAGCTGGAGGCCCTGACCCTCGACCTGCGGACCGCCAAGCAACAGGCCGACGACGCCAGCCACGCCAAGACCGCCTTCCTGGCGACCATGAGCCACGAGATTCGCACCCCCCTGAACGGCGTGCTCGGCATGGCCCAGGCCATGGCCCATGAAGCCCTCTCGCCGGCCCAGGCCGAGCGGCTGGACGTCATCCGCCAATCGGGCGAGGCCCTGCTGGCCATCCTCAACGACGTGCTGGACCTGTCGAAGATCGAGGCCGGCAAGCTGGACCTGGAGCAGGTGGAATTCGACATCGGCCAGCTGCTGCAGGGCGCCAATTCCAGCTTCACCAGCCTGGCCCACGGCAAGGGCCTGTCCTTCTCCCTGCGGATCGAGCCCCGCGCCCTGGGCCGCTATCTGGGCGACCCGACCCGCGTCCGCCAGATCGCCTACAACCTGATCTCCAACGCCCTGAAGTTCACCGCTAGCGGCGAGGTCCGGGTGGTCGCTGACCGGGTCGAGGACGCCTTGAGGCTCACCGTCTCCGACACCGGCATCGGCATTCCGGCCGACCGGCTGGAGGCCCTGTTCGAGAAATTCGTCCAGGCCGACGTCTCCACCACCCGCAGCTACGGCGGCACGGGCCTGGGCCTGGCCATCTGCCGCGAGCTGACCCAGATGATGGGCGGGACCATCGAGGTCCGCAGCGAGCTGGGCCAGGGAACCTCATTCCAGGTGGATCTGCCCTTGACCCGCCTGGGCGGCGAGGTGGGCGCGGCGGCGAAGATTTCCGCCCCGGGGGCCGCCACGACCATGACCGTCAAGGTCCTGGCCGCCGAGGACAACACCGTCAACCAGCTGGTCCTCAAGACCATCCTGGGACAGATCGGCGCCGATCTGACGGTAGTCGACAATGGGCAGCAGGCGGTCGACGCCTGGGAGCGGGAGCGCTGGGACGTCATCCTGATGGACGTCCAGATGCCGGTCATGGACGGCCCCACCGCCGCCCGGCGGATCCGGCTGCTGGAAGGCGAAACCGGCCGGGCCCGCACGCCGATTGTCGCCCTGACCGCCAATGTCATGACCCACCAGACGACCACCTACCTGGCCGCGGGCATGGACGGCTGCGTCGCCAAGCCGATCCAGATCGCCGCCCTGCTGGAGGCCCTGGCCGACGCCTGTCGGCCGCCGCCGGACAGTCTCAAAAGCCAACCTGTCGGCGATCTGTGATATCGCATCCCAGGCTCAGCGGGAGGGCGGACCATGGCCGACAAGGACGTACTGGCGAGCTGGCACGAATCCCGCTTCGACGACGGACGCTGGACGCGGACGGTGTTTCGCAAGGGCGCCGGGCCGGCGGTGATCATCATCCATGAGGTGCCCGGCCTGCATCCGCTGGTCGTCGCCTATGCGGAAAAGGTCGTCGCGGCCGGCTTCACCGTCTTCCTGCCCAGCCTGTTCGGCAAGCCGGGCAAGCCGATCAGCGGCGGCTACGGCCTGACCGAGATTCTGCTCAACATCTGCGTCCGGCGCGAGTTCAATGTCTGGGCCAACGATCGCTCCAGCCCCATCGTCGACTGGCTGCGGGCCCTGGCCCGCAAGGCCCACAAGGAATGCGGCGGCAAGGGCGTCGGGGCCCTGGGCATGTGCTTCACCGGCGGCTTCGCCCTGGCGATGATGACCGAGCCGGCCGTGGTCGCCCCGGTGGTCAGCCAACCCTCCCTGCCGCTCGGCAAGAAGGGCGCGGCCAGGATCGACTGCTCGGCCGCCGAGATCGCCTGTGCCAGGCGCCGTTTCGAGGAAGAGGACCTGTCGGGCATCGGCCTGGCCTTCCACGACGACGGCTTCGTGCCGATGGCGCGGATGGACGCCCTGGAGGAGACTTTCGGCAAGGCCCGCTTCGAGGTCCACCGTATCGATCCGAAGGAGGGCAAGCAGGGCACGGGCCGGCCCCCGCACTCGGTGCTGACTGTCCATCTGACCAACAGCGGGCCCACCGCCGCCGCCGAGGCCAGGACCATCGAATTCTTCCACCAGCGGCTGGACGCCTAGACTCGGGCGCCTCGCGGCATTAGAAGCCCCGCTCCCCGCCGCAGCCGAGGTTCGATCCCTCGCCGGACGCAAGTTGGATACGATGAGCCGCAATCCGAAGACCAAGGGCCGCGAGACCGGTCCCAGCCAACGCCAGCTGCGCGCCGGCGAACTGATCCGTCACGCCCTGGTCGAGGTGCTGCGCGATGAGGCCCTGGCCGAGCCCGCCCTCGCCGGCGTCTCCCTGACCGTCTCGGAAGTGCGGATGAGCCCGGACCTCAAGCACGCCATCTGCTTCGTCGAGCCTCTCGGCGCCGGCGTTACCGGCCAGGGGACGAGCGAGATCGTCGCCGCCCTCAACCGCGCCTCCAAGTTCATTCGCGGCCGCCTGGCCCGGACCATCGACATGAAGTTCACGCCGGACCTGAAGTTCTTCCACGACGACAGCTTCAATTCCGCCGCCGCGATGGACAGGCTGTTCACCAACCCGCGCGTCCAGGCCGACATCCACAATGAAGGCGCCGGGGACGACGAGTAGTGGCCCGCCGCAAGAAGGGCCTGCCGGTCAGCGGCTGGGTCAATCTCGACAAGCCCTATGATCTCGGCTCGACCCAGGCCGTCGGCAAGGTCCGCTGGCTGTTCACCGCCCAGAAGGCGGGCCACGCCGGCACGCTGGACCCGCTGGCCACCGGCATCCTGCCGATCGCGCTCGGTGAAGCCACCAAGACCGTCAGCTTCCTGGTCGACGCCGACAAGACCTACCGCTTCACGCTGGAGTGGGGCCGCACCACCGCCACCTTCGACCGCGAGGGCGAGACCACCGCCGAGTCCGACGTCCGCCCGACCCGCGATGAGGTCGAGGCCCAGCTTGGCCAGTTCATCGGCGAGGTGACGCAGATCCCGCCCAACTACTCGGCCATCAAGGTCGACGGCGAGCGGGCCTATGACCTGGCTCGCGACGGCGTCGAGTTCGAGCTGGCCGGCCGGCAGGTGACCATCCACGACCTGCGCATCGTCTCCGTCCCCGACGCCGACCACGTCGAGCTGGAAATGGACTGCGGCAAGGGCACCTACGTCCGCGCCGTGGCCCGCGATCTGGCCCTCGCCCTGGGGGCCTGCGCCCACGTCAGCCAGCTGCGCCGCACCCGGGTCGGCCCCTTTGGGGAAGAAACCGCGATAACACTGGAAATGTTGGAAAATTTAGGCCATAAGGCCGCGCTTCCGGAGGCTCTCCTTCCGGTCTCGACCGCGCTGGACGACATCCCGGCGCTGGCCGTTACCGCCGAAGACGCATTCCGGTTGGCTCAGGGACGATCCATCGTCCTCCTTCCGCGACAGGTGGAAGCCTTGCGTGATCAGCTTTCGGGCGGGTCGCGGACGGTTTGCGCAATGGACGGAGAGAGGCTCGTGGCCCTGGCCGAGATGCGTGCGGGATCGCTCAATCCGGTGCGTGTTTTTCAACTCACCTGAGCTGGAGAAATCCGATGTCGATCACGCCCGAGCGCAAAGCCGCTCTGATCACCGAACATGCCCGCACCCCGGGCGACACCGGCAGCGCCGAAGTCCAGGTCGCGATCCTCTCCGAGCGCATCGCCAACCTGACCGAGCACTTCAAGGGTCACAAGAAGGACAACCACAGCCGTCGTGGCCTTCTGCAGATGGTTTCGCAGCGCCGGTCGCTGCTGGGCCACCTGAAGAAGTCGGATGAGGCCCGTTACGAAGCCCTCATCGCCAAGCTCGGCCTGCGTCGTCAGCACTAACTAGAGTTCCAGAGGCGGAGTCCTGGTTTCACAGGGCTCCGCCTCTTCGCATATCCGCCCATCCCTCTCAGGTCCTGGGGGTCGGCGTCGGGGGTTCCCCCCACATTATCCGCAAGAGGCCATGAGGCTTCACCGGACCTGACACCGGAGAGGAAATCGCCCGCTGGGCTCCATCCCTGTCCACCCCCGCCAAGGAATACGCCTGGTGGGATTGAGAGAAGAAAGACTCCTCAAAATGTTCGAGATTCGACGCAAAACCATCGAGTGGGGCGGCAAGTCCATCACCCTCGAAACCGGCCGCATCGCCCGTCAGGCTGATGGCGCCGTTCTGGCCACCATGGGCGAAACCGTCGTCCTGGCCACCGCCGTCTTCGCCAAGACGCAAAAGCCCGGCCAGGACTTCTTCCCCCTGACCGTCAACTATCAGGAAAAGACCTTCGCGGCCGGCAAGATCCCCGGCGGCTTCTTCAAGCGCGAAGGCCGTCCGTCGGAAAAGGAAACCCTGGTTTCCCGCCTGATCGACCGTCCGATCCGCCCGCTGTTCGTCAAGGGCTTCAAGAACGAAGTCCAGGTTGTCTGCACCGTGCTGCAGCATGACCTCGAGAACGACCCCGACATCATCGCCATGGTCGCCGCCTCGGCCGCCCTGGTCATCTCCGGCGCCCCCTTCATGGGCCCGATCGCCGCCGCCCGCGTCGCCTATGTCGACGGCGGTTACATCCTGAACCCGACGGCTGACGAGCTGAAGGACAGCAAGATGGACCTCGTCGTGGCCGGCACCGCCGACGCCGTGATGATGGTTGAATCGGAAATCCAGGAACTGGACGAAGCCACCGTTCTGGGCGGCATCCAGTTCGCCCACGACGGCATGCAGCCGGTCATCCAGGGCATCATCGACCTGGCCGAGCACGCCGCCAAGGACGCCTTCGACTTCGAGCCGGAAGACACCGACGCCATCAAGGCGGCGATGAAGCCCCTGGTCGGCGAAGACATCATCGCCGGCTACAAGATCCAGAAGAAGCAGGACCGCTACGAAGCGATCGGCGCCGCCAAGAAGAAGGCCATCGCGGCCCTCGGCAAGAGCGAAGCCAATCCGGAAGGCCATGACCCGCTGAAGCTGGCCGGCGTGTTCAAGGAACTGGAAGCCGACGTCGTGCGTCGCGCCATCCTCGACACCGGCCTGCGCATCGACGGCCGTGACGTCCGGACGGTTCGCCCGATCCTCGGTGAAGTCGGCATCCTGCCGCGCACGCACGGCTCGGCCCTGTTCACCCGCGGCGAGACCCAGGCCCTCGTGGTCGCGACCCTCGGCACCGGCGACGACGAGCAGTTCATCGACGCCCTGGAAGGCACCTACAAGGAAAGCTTCCTGCTGCACTACAACTTCCCTCCCTACTCGGTCGGTGAGACCGGTCGGATGGGCAGCCCCGGCCGCCGCGAAATCGGCCACGGCAAGCTGGCCTGGCGCGCCCTGCGCCCGATGCTGCCGTCGAAGGAAGACTTCCCCTACACCATCCGCCTGGTCTCCGAGATCACCGAGTCGAACGGCTCGTCCTCGATGGCCACGGTCTGCGGCTCCTCGCTGGCCATGATGGACGCGGGCGTTCCGCTGATCCGTCCGGTCTCGGGCATCGCCATGGGCCTGATCCTGGAAAGCGACGGCTTCGCCGTTCTCTCCGACATCCTGGGCGACGAGGATCATCTCGGCGACATGGACTTCAAGGTGGCCGGCACCAGCGATGGCATCACCTCGCTGCAGATGGACATCAAGATCTCCGGGATCACCATCGAGATCATGAAGCAGGCCCTCGCCCAGGCGAAGGAAGGCCGTGATCACATCCTCGGCGAGATGAACAAGGCCATGGACGCGCCCCGCGAAGAGCTGGGCGAGTACGCGCCGAAGATCGAGACCATGAAGATCGCCGCGGACAAGATCCGTGAAGTGATCGGCACCGGCGGCAAGGTGATCCGCGAGATCGTCGCCACCACCGGCGCCAAGGTCGACATCGGTGACGACGGCACGATCAAGATCGCTGCTTCCGAGCAGTCCAAGATCGACGCCGCCCGCGACTGGATCAAGTCGATCGCCTCGGAGCCGGAAGTCGGCGCGATCTACAACGGCAAGGTCGTCAAGGTCGTCGACTTCGGCGCCTTCGTGAACTTCTTCGGCGCCAAGGACGGCCTGGTCCACGTCAGCCAGATCAGCAACGAACGCGTGGCCCGCCCCGCCGACGTTCTGCAAGAAGGCCAGATGGTCAAGGTCAAGCTCATCGGCTTCGACGATCGCGGCAAGACCAAGCTGTCGATGAAGATCGTCGACCAGGAAACCGGCGAAGACCTCTCCAAGAAGGAAGCGGTCGAACCGGAAGACGCCGTCACCACGTAAGACGCGTCTCCACAGCTTACGGAAAGGGCGGCTCGCAAGAGCCGCCCTTTTTCGTTGTGAGGATAGAAGCCGGCCGAAGGGGGCATCGCTCTCCGCCCTTGGGGCGGAGTGGCTTTCGCGAGCGCTGCAAGCGAGCGAAACCGAGGCGGGACTTCCACCGGCGGATGTGACGGGTAAAAGCCGCCAACGGCGTGTAAGGGAACGCGCTAGCCTTCAAACCCCGGTGGGCCCGCCTCCTGGTCCGTCGCTCACGCTCCGAACCGTCCTCCGCCCAGAGGGCGGAGAGCGAATCTCGCAAAGCCGCAACAACCCTTGCCCACAAACAGGCAATCTGTATCTTTCTTTCCATGCCCGAACGCCGCCCCAACGCCCAGCGCACCCGTGAGACGCGGGGCCGCATCCTCTGGGCCGCCCGCAATCTGTTCGCCGAGAAGGGCTACGCGGCGTCCTCGACCCCGGCCATCGTCGCCGCCGCCAAGGTGACGCGGGGGGCGATGTACCACCACTTCCCGGACAAGGCCGCCGTCTTCGCCGGGGTGGTCAACGCCGAGCAGGCCGACGTTGGCCAGCGGATGGCCAAGGCGGCCCTGGCCAATCCCGACCCGGTCGAGCAGCTGATCCTCGGCGGCGAGGCCTATGTCGTGGCCATGGCCGAGCCCGGCCGGCGGCGCATCCTGCTGATCGAAGGGCCGTCGGTGCTCGGGGCCGAGCGGATGGAGGCGGTGCGGGCGCAGCACCTCAAGGGCCGGCTGGAGACCGGCCTGCGCCAGATCGTGGCGGCGGGTATCGTGCCGGAGCTGCCGATTGGCCCGCTGGCCGACCTCTTGGCGGCGCTGTTCGACCGGGTGGCTCTGACCGCCGACCGCGAGAACTTCCCGGGCTACCGGCTGGCGCTGCGGGCCCTGATCGGAGGGCTTAAGGTCCCGCCGGCGGCGGCGGGGGATTTTGTGCTGATCTAGTCGGGCCAGGTCTCGCGGCTCAGCGCCAGCACCTCGCCGGCCAGGTAGAGCGAGCCACAGATCATCACCCGGGGCGGCGGCCCCTCGACGGCCAGCGCCTGTTCCAGGGCCGCCTCGACGTCCGTGGCCGCGCTGGCCTTCAGGCCGGCGGCGCGGGCGGCGGAGACCAGCCGCTCCGGTGGGCTGGCCGTCTCGGCGTTGAAGGCAGTGGCGATGACGCGTGGGTTCAGGCTCCGGAAGGCGTCGAAGAAGCCCTCGGCGTCCTTGTTGGCCAGCAGGCCGCAGATCAGCACCGTCTCCCGGCCGTCGCGGCCCTTGAGGGCGCCAAGCGCGTCGGCTAGGGCGCGGGCCGCATGGGCGTTGTGGCCGCCGTCGAGCCAGAGGTCGGTGGAGGCGGCGCGGGCGCGGGCCGCCAGCGGGCCGGCGGTGAGCCGCTGCATGCGGGCCGGCCAGCGGGCGGTCTCGACGCCCTTGGCAATGGCCTCTTCCGGCCAGTGAAGTTGCAGGGCGGCGATGGCGGCGACGCCGGCGTTGGCGATCTGGTGCGGACCCGGCAGCGACGGCATCGGCAGGTCGAGCAGCCGGTCCTCGGCCTGCACCGTCAGCCGGCCGCCCTGGGCATAGGCATCGACGTCGCGCCCCATGGCGGTCAGGGGGCTGCCCAGGACCCGGGCCCGAGCCTCGATGACCCCGAAGGCCTCCTCGCCCTGCCAACCAACCACGACGGGGCGGCCGCGCTTGATGATGCCGGCCTTCTCGCCGGCGATGGCGGTGATGGAGTCGCCGAGGAACTCGCGGTGGTCGTGGTCGACCGGGCAGATGACGCTGACGGCCGGATGCTCGATGACGTTGGTGGCGTCCAGGGCGCCGCCGAGGCCGACCTCCAGCAGGATGAGGTCGGCCGGAACCTCGCTGAAGGCCTGGAAGGCGGCGGCAGTGGTGATCTCGAAGAAGGTGATCGGCTCGCCGGCGTTGGCGGTCTCCACCGTCTCCAGCACGGCGGCCAGGTGCTCGTCGGTGATCAGGCTGCCGGCCAGGCGGATGCGTTCGGCGAAGCGCACCAGATGCGGCGAGGTGAAGACATGCACCCGCATCCCCGCCGCCTCGGCCATGGCCCGCAGGAAGGCGACAGTGGAGCCCTTGCCATTGGTGCCGGCCACATGCACCACCGGCGGGAAACGCCGCTGAGGGTCGCCCAGAGCGGCGCACAGCCGCCGCATACGGCCGAGCGACAGGTCGATCAGCTTTGGGTGCAGGAGCCTGAGGCGTTCGAGGGCGGCGTCGTGGGGGAGCAGGTGGTCGGTCATCCCAAACACCGATCATTCCCGCGAAGGCGGGAATCCAAGCGATGCTTCAGCCGAGGCGGAAGCCAGACGTAGTCCACTGACATCTGTCGCAAGCCTTCCCGACGCATGGATTCCCGCCTTCGCGGGAACGATCGGTGGACGAGGGTGACTAAGCCGCCTTGCGCGCCCGTCCCATCATCAGGGTGCCCATCAGGCTGCCGAGGATGGCCGGCAGTTCGCCGCGCGGCACGACCCGGTCGACCATGCCCTTCTCGACCAGATACTCCGAACGCTGGAAGCCCGGCGGCAGGGTCTCGCGGATGGTCTGTTCGATCACCCGGGGACCGGCGAAGCCGATCAGGGCGCCGGGCTCGGCCAGGTGGATGTCGCCCAGCATGGCGTAGCTGGCGGTGACCCCGCCCGTGGTCGGGTCGGTCAGCACCACGATGTAGGGCAGCTTGGCCGCCTTCAGCTCCTGGATCGCCAGCGTCGTGCGGGCCATCTGCATGAGGGAGAGCGTGCCTTCCTGCATCCGCGCGCCACCGGCGGCGGTGAAGGCGACCAGCGGGCACTGGCGCTTGATGGCTTCGCGGGCCGCGGCGATGAAGGCCTCGCCGGCGGCCATGCCGAGCGACCCGCCCATGAAGGCGAAGTCCTGCACCAGCACCACGGCCGACACATCACGGATCTTGCCGGCGGCGATGGCCACGGCGTCCGGTGCGCCGGTCGCCTTGCGGGCGGCGGCCAGGCGTTCGGGATAGGGCTTGCCGTCGAAGAACTTCAGCGGGTCTTCGGGGACCTCGGGCGTCGGCAGGGCCTCATAGACGCCGCCGTCGAAGGTGTACTGGAACCGCTGCTTGGAGCCGATCCGCATATGTCGGCCGGCCGGCGTCACCCACAGGGCGGCCTCCAGGTCCGGGCGATAGATCATCTCGCCGGTGTCGGGGCATTTGACCCACAGGTTCTCGGGCGTCTCGCGCTTGGCGAAGGCCCCGCGAACCCCGGGGGCGATCCTGCTCAGCCAGCCGCCGCTGCGCTCCTTGCCGGATGCGGGGGGACGGGTGGGCTTGTCGCCCTTGGATTCTGCCATAGCCATCGTCTTTGAAGCCTCAAGCCTGACCGACTCTCGCCGACTGCACAGCTTTCGCCAATGCCTCGGCTTTGGAAAGAACGCTTTTGGTCACGTTTTCGTTCGTCCCGCCCTCCAAGGCGTCCTGGATGGCGTCGACGAAGGCGGAGCCGACAACGACGCCGTCGGCCACCCTGGCCACCGCCGCGGCCTGCTCGGGCGTGCGGATGCCAAAGCCCACGGCGACCGGCAGGCCGGAGGCCGCCTTGACCCGCGCCACCGCCGGCGCGACGTCGGCCGCGTCAGCCGACTTCACCCCGGTCACGCCCGCCACCGAGACGTAGTAGACGAAGCCGGAAGTGCGCTTGACCACGGCCGGCAGGCGCTTGTCGTCGGTGGTCGGGGCGGTCAGCCGGATCAGCGACAGGCCGTTGGCTTCCAGGGCGTCGGTCAGCTCGTCGGCCTCTTCGGGCGGACAGTCGACACAGATCAGGCCATCGACCCCGGCGTCGGCCGCCCGGGCCGCGAAGGCCTCATAGCCGGCGTTGAACAGCGGGTTGAGGTAGCCCATCAGCACGATGGGGGTGTCGCTGTCGCCCTTGCGGAACTCGGCGATCAGCTCGAGGGTCCGGTTCAGGGTCATGCCGGCCTTCAGGGCCCGCAGCGCGGCGCGCTGGATCGGCGGCCCTTCGGCCATCGGGTCGGAGAAGGCGAAGCCGACCTCGATCAGGTCGACACCGGCCCCGGGCAGACCCTTGAGGATCTCCAGCGAGGTCGCATAGTCGGGATCGCCGCCCATGACATAGGCGACGAAAGCGGCGCGCCCCTCGTCGGCGAGGGCCGCGAAGCGCTTGTCGATACGGGTATTGCTCAAATCGTCCGCCCCAGGGCTTCGGCGACGGTGAAGATGTCCTTGTCGCCACGGCCGCACATGTTCATCACGATGACGCCGTCCTTGCCCAGTTCCTTGGCCAGGTCGCCGACCCGGGCCAGGGCGTGAGCCGGTTCCAGGGCCGGGATGATCCCCTCCTGCTCGGCGCACAGCTGGAAGGCGGCCAGGGCCTCCTTGTCGGTGGCGCTGACGTATTCGGCCCGGCCGGTCTCGTGCAGGAAGCTGTGCTCGGGCCCGATGCCCGGATAGTCGAGGCCGGCGCTGATCGAGTGGGCGTCGATGATCTGGCCGTCGTCGTCCTGCAAGAGGTAGGTCTTGTTGCCGTGCAGGACGCCGGGGCGGCCGCCGGTCAGCGAGGCGGCATGCTGGCCGGTCTCGATGCCGTGGCCGGCCGCCTCGACGCCGATCAGCCGGACGCCCTCGTCGGCCAGGAAGGGGTGGAACAGGCCGATGGCGTTGGAGCCGCCGCCGATGCAGGCGACCACCGCGTCGGGCAGGCGGCCTTCCTGAGCCAGAATCTGCTCACGGGCCTCATGGCCGATGATCGACTGGAAGTCGCGGACCATGGCCGGATAGGGGTGCGGCCCGGCGGCGGTGCCGATCAGGTAGTAGGTATCCTCGACGTTCGTGACCCAGTCGCGCATCGCCTCGTTCATGGCGTCCTTGAGGGTGCCGGTGCCGGAGGTGACGGGGCGCACTTCGGCGCCGAGCAGGTTCATGCGGAAGACGTTGGGCTTCTGCCGCTCGACGTCGGTCGCGCCCATGTAGACGACGCAGGGCAGGCCGAAGCGGGCGCAGACGGTGGCGGTGGCCACCCCGTGCTGGCCGGCCCCGGTCTCGGCGATGATCCGGGTCTTGCCCATGCGGCGGGCCAGCAGGATCTGGCCCAGCGCATTGTTGATCTTGTGGCTGCCGGTGTGATTGAGCTCGTCGCGCTTGAAGTAGATTTTCGCGCCGCCGTAGTAGGTGGTCAGCCGCTCGGCGAAATACAGCGGGCTGGGGCGGCCGGTGTAGTGCTTGTGGAACCAGGCCAGCTCGGCCTGGTAGCCGGGGTCGGCCTTGGCGGCGGCGTAGGCCTCGCCCAGGTCCAGCACCAGCGGCATCAGGGTCTCGGCGACATAGAGGCCCCCAAACTCGCCGAACTTGCCGCGCGCGTCGGGCAGCGCGTTCCAATCGTTAGGTCTAGGTGGGGCGTTCAAGTCGGGCTCACAGGCTGCGGACGGCGTCGAGGAAGGCCTTGATCAAGGCGCTGTCCTTTATCCCCCGGCCCCGCTCCACGCCAGAGGAAACGTCCGCAATCGGGGCGTTTGAGAGGGTCAGCGCCTCTTTCACATTCCACGGGTCGAGGCCGCCGGCCAGGAAGTGCGGCCGGGCGTAGCGCTTGCCGGCCAGCAGGGTCCAGTCGAAGCGGGCTCCCATGCCGCCGGGCAGGTCGCTGCCCTTGGGCGGCCGGGCGTCGAACATCAGGTGATCGGCGAGGCCGTCCCACTTGTCGGCTCGCGCGATATCGGAGGCGTCGGAGACGGACAGCACCTTGATGATGCCGACGCCGGTGCGGGCGCGGATGGCCTGCGCGCGGGCGGGGGTCTCGTCGCCGTGCAGCTGGATGAAGTCCGGCCGCATGGCCTGGGCGATGTCGTCGAGCAGGGCGTCGGAGGGGTCGACCGTCACCGCCACCAGGGACGGCGGGCGGCGGGGGCCACCGCGGCGGGCCTGGACGGCCAGCCGGCCGGCGAGCTCAGGCGAGACGTAGCGCGGGCTCTTCTCGAAGAAATTGAGGCCCAGCCAGGCCGCGCCGCCGGCCATGGCGGCCTCGACGGTTTCGGGGGTTGAAAGCCCGCATATCTTGGCGCCGGCCATGGGTTATCCTTCTCCCGCTTGCCGGGAGAAGGTGGCGGCGAAGCCGACGGATGAGGGCAGCGCCAGCGGTTGGCGAGGACTCACGTTCTGACGCGGCACGGTCAACCTGCTTCTTCGAAACCTTCAAGGGGCGGTGCTGCCCTCATCCGACCCCCTACGGGGGCCACCTTCTCCCGGCAAGCGGGAGAGGGGTCACGTCTTCTTCAGGGCGGCAGGCTTCTTCGCCGCTGGCTTGCGGACCACCGCCTTGACCGGAACCACCTTCGCCGCCGGCGGGGCGACCTTCTGCGCCGCCAGCAGGTCGCGGATCTCGGTCAGCAGTTCCTCGCTCGGCGTCGGGGCCGGCGGTGCGCTGGGGGCAGGGCCTTCGGCCTCTTTCCGTCGCGCGGCGTTGACCAGCTTGACCAGCAGGAACACCGCGAAGGCGACGATGACGAACTGGATGAGGGTGTTGATGAAGGCGCCGTAGGCGATGGCCACCTCGGCGGTCTTGGTCGCGGCGTCGGCGGGGGCCAGGACGATTTTCAGGGCGGAGAAATCGACCTTGCCGAGGATCAGCCCGATCGGCGGCATGATGACACCATCGACCAGTACGGTGACGATCTTGCCGAAGGCCGCGCCGATGATGACGCCGACCGCCAGGTCGATGACGTTGCCGCGCGAGATGAACTGCCGGAATTCGCTGACCACACCCATGACTGGACTCCGCTGCTCGCGGGTCAGTCGGCGTTCAGCCGGGCCCGCAGTTCCTTGCCGCTCTTGAAGAAGGGCACATGTTTGGCTCGCACGTCCACGGTTTCGCCGGTGCGCGGATTGCGCCCCGAGCGGGCCGGGCGTGAACGCACCGAAAAGGCCCCGAAGCCGCGCAGCTCGACGCGACCGCCGTCTTCCAGCGCCGCGATCATCTTTTCCAGGATGACGCCGACCACGCGTTCGACATCGCGCTGGGTCAGGTGCGGATTTTCCGCCGCCAGACTGGCGATCAGCTCGGACTTGATCATGGTATCCCCGGTATCCCCGCCTGTCGGCGACGCGACCTTTGCCCAACTCACCTTGAGTCTTCAAGGGGTTGCGTGAAATTTGCGGGCGTTAAAGCGGGATCAAGCCTGCCTGACTAGGCTCAAGGCGAGTACGGGCGCTTAAACATGCAGCATTCTCCCGAGGCGCGAACGCCGCCGCCCGACAGCGCCGGCCTGGAGGCCATGCGCGGACCGCGTGTGCGCGTACGTCTGGCCGCCTCGGTCGGCATGGACCTGATCGTTGACGGGCGGCTGCGGCCGGCCGCCGACCTGAAGGAGGGGGGGCTGCGCGGCCGGGCCCTGTGCTACGGCCTGGTCGAGGCCGGCGGCGACAAACGGCGGGTGGCCCTGGCCAACCTCAACACCGTCGACGCCGAACGGGTCGACCTCGCCGTTCTCGACGCCGCCTTCGCCGCCGCCGGCCCGCCGGTCGCCGGCGAGCGGCCGCCGCTGCTGGTGCTGCCGGTCAGCTGGAGCACCCTGCGGGCCGAGAAATCGCGGCGCAAGCTGCTGCGGCGCGTCGCCGCCGGCCAGATCGAGCACGGCGTGCTGGCCATCTGCGAGGTGGTCGGCCTTGAGCAGGGCGCACCCCAGACCGCGGTGCGCGAGGTGGTCGGCGGCCTGAAGCCCATCTTCCGCGGCGTGCTGGCCCGCACCCCGCTGCAGCCGAGGCTGGTGCGCGCCCTGGAGGGTTGCGGCTTCAACGGCGCGACCCTTGAGACCGACGATCTTGAGCTGGCCGACGACGAGACCGAGATGCGGCGCCGGGTGGCGATGCTGCGGGCGATCGGCCCGGGCGTGCTGATCCATGGCGTCCGTTCGGTCATCGGCCTCAACGCCGTTCGCGGGGCCGGGGCCAGCTGGGCCAGCCTCGACATCCAGCCCGGCGGCGAAAACCTGATGGTCGAAACGAAAGCGGCGGCCGGGTCGCCCCGGCCGCCGCGATACGTCTTGGTGGACTAGAAGGAGATTAGTCCTTCGAGGCCTTCTCGCGGAGGGCCGCGCCGAGGATGTCGCCCAGCGAAGCGCCCGAGTCCGAGGACCCGTACTGCTCGATGGCGGCCTTCTCGTCCATCATCTCCAGGGCCTTGATCGAGACGGACACCCGACGGGCGGCCTTGTCGATGGCGGTGACCTGGGCGTCGACGCGGTCGCCGACGGCGAAGCGTTCCGGACGCTGCTCCTGACGATCGCGCGACAGGTCCGACTTGCGGATGAAGGCGGTCATCGGGGCGTCTTCTTCACCGAACTTCACTTCGATACCACCCGAGGTGATTTCGGTGACGGTGCAGGTGACGGTCTGGCCCTTGCGGAAGGTGTCGCCGGCCAGCGGGTCGCCGGCCAGTTGCTTGACGCCCAGGCTGATGCGTTCCTTCTCGACGTCGACGTCGAGAACGCGCGCCTTGACCATGTCGCCCTTCTTGTACTTGGCCAGGGCTTCTTCGCCCGACACGGCCCAGTCCAGGTCGGACAGGTGGACCATGCCGTCGATTTCCCCGTCCAGGCCGATGAACAGGCCGAACTCGGTGGCGTTCTTGACTTCGCCCTCGACGGTCGAACCGATCGGGTGATCGGCCAGGAACTTCTCCCACGGGTTGGCCGCGGCCTGCTTGAGGCCCAGGCTGACGCGGCGCTTGGAGCTGTCGACATCGAGAACGATGACGTCAACTTCTTGGCTGGTGGAGACGATCTTGCCGGGGTGGACGTTCTTCTTGGTCCAGGACATTTCCGAGACGTGCACCAGGCCTTCAACGCCGGCTTCCAGCTCAACAAACGCGCCGTAGTCGGTGATGTTGGTGATGCGGCCCGTGAACTTGGCGCCGACCGGGTACTTGGCTTCCACGCCGTCCCAGGGGTCGGACTGCAGTTGCTTCATGCCCAGGCTGATGCGTTGGGTGTCGGGGTTGATCTTGACGATCTGGACTTTCACCGTGTCGCCGACCGCGAGCACCTGGCTCGGGTGGTTGACGCGCTTCCAGCTCATGTCGGTGACGTGCAGCAGGCCGTCGATGCCGCCGAGGTCCACGAACGCGCCGTAGTCGGTGATGTTCTTGACGACGCCTTCGCGGATTTCACCCTCTTGCAGCTGGCTGACCAGCTCGGTGCGCTGTTCGGCGCGGGCTTCTTCCAGGATGGCGCGACGCGAGACGACGATGTTGCCGCGCGGACGGTCCATTTTCAGGATGGCGAAGGGCTGTTCCTTGCCCATCAGCGGGCCGACGTCGCGCACCGGGCGGATGTCGACTTGCGAACCCGGCAGGAAGGCGCTGGCGCCGCCCAGGTCGACGGTGAAGCCGCCCTTGACGCGGCCGACGATGGCGCCGTTGACCGGCTCATTGCGGGCGAAGACTTCTTCCAGACGGGTCCAGGCTTCTTCGCGCTTGGCCTTTTCGCGGCTGATGACCGCTTCACCCAGCGCGTTCTCGACGCGCTCGAGGAAGACTTCGACGGTGTCGCCGACCTTCAGGGTGGCCTTGCCGTCGGCGTCGACGCCGAATTCCTTGACGCTGATCCGGCCCTCGGTCTTCAGACCGATGTCGATGATCGCGACGTCTTTTTCGATCCCGACGACCTTGCCCTTGATCACGGTGCCTTCAGCGAAATCGCTGGCGCCGCCGAGGCTTTCATCGAGAAGGGCCGCGAAATCGTCGCGGGTCGGGTTGAAGTTCATATCATCAGCCATGTGGCTACTTACGTCTCTGTTGGGGAACGGCGGATGGCGCAGGGCCGGAGTCCGGACGTTCGGTTTCTTTAAGGTGGGTACTGAAGGGCCCGCGGTTTCAGAGGTGCGGCGCGGTTGGATTAGCTCTTGTGAGCGCGCGCCGTCTCGACAATGCGGCGGGCCGCATCGAAGGCGCGGTCTATAGTCATTTCCGTCGTGTCGAGCAAGACCGCGTCGTCTGCGATGACCATCGGGCTGTCGCTGCGGGCGCTGTCCCGTTCGTCGCGGATATGGATGTCGGCGAGGATGTCCTCATAGGTCACGCTCTCGCCCTGACCGGTCAGCTGCTTCCAGCGGCGCATGGCGCGCACTTCCGGGGTGGCGGTGACGAACAACTTTGCATCTGCCCCCGGGGCGATGACGGTGCCGATATCGCGGCCGTCGATGACCACCCCCGGCTCCTGGTTGGCGAAGTTGCGCTGGAAGGCGCGCAGGGCTTCGCGGACGGAGGTGTAGACGGCCACCCGGCTGGCCGCCTCGCCGGCCCGGCGGGTGCGGACTTCGGGATTTTCCAGGGTGGCGGGGTCGAGGGTCTCGGCGACCCGCGTGGCATGGGCCATGTCCGAGAGGTCGCCGCCCTCGGCCAGCACCCGCACCCCGACGGCGCGATAGAGCAGGCCGCTGTCCAGCACCGGATAGCCGTAGAGGGCCGCCAGCTTGGTGGCGATGGTGCCCTTGCCGGAGGCGGCGGGTCCGTCGACGGCGATCACGAAACCCATCAGCCCAGCTCCGCCCCCAGGCCGGTCATCAGCTCGACAAACCCCGGGAAGCTGGTGGCGATCATGCCGGGCTCGTCGACCTCGACGTCGCCCTGGGCGGCGAGGCCCAGCACCAGATGGCTCATGGCAATGCGGTGGTCGCCGTGGGTGACGACGCGGGCTCCGCCGCGCACCGGATGGTTGCCCCTGGCCGTGCCGACCACGGTGAAGCCCTCCGGCTCCTCCTCGACGCCGACGCCGCAGGCGGCCAGGCCGGCCGCCATCAGGGCGATGCGGTCGCTCTCCTTGACCCGCATCTCGCCGACGCCGCGCATCACCGTCGACCCGCTGGCGAAGGCGGCGGCCACGGCCAGGATGGGATATTCGTCGATCATCGCCGGGGCCCGCTCGGGCGGCACGACGACGCCCTTGAGGGCCGAGTGGCGGGCGGTGATGTCGCCGACCTCCTCGCCGCCGGCGCTGCGGCGGTTCGAAATGGTCAGGTCGGCGCCCATCTCGATCAGGGTGTCGAACAGGCCGGTGCGGGTGGCGTTGAGCATCACCCCCTCGACGGTGACCTCCGACCCCGGGGTGATCAACGCCGCGACGATCGGGAAGGCGGCCGAGGACGGGTCGGCCGGCACATCCACGTGGCAGCCGGTCAGCTTCTGGCCGCCGGCCAGCTTGATCAGCCGGCCCTCGGGCTCGTCCGACACGTCAACGGTCGCGCCAAAGGCCCGCAGCATCCGTTCGGTGTGGTCGCGGGTCGCTTCCGGCTCCAGCACATAGGTGTCGCCGGCCGCGTTCAGTCCCGCCAGCAGCACCGCCGACTTCACCTGCGCCGAGGCCATCGGCAGCACATAGCGGATCGCCGTCAGATGCCCGCCGCTCAGGGTCAGCGGCAAACGTTCGCCGGCCCGCGACAGCCATTTGGCGCCCATCAGGCCGAGCGGGGTCAACACCCGCCCCATCGGCCGTTTCTTCAGCGAGGCGTCGCCGGTGAAGGTCGCCCGGACGTCGAAACCCGCCGCCGCCCCCATGATCAACCGCACGCCGGTGCCGGCGTTGCCGCAGTCGACGATGTCGGCCGGTTCGGAAAATCCGCCCTGGCCCTCGACGGTCCAGGCCTTTTCACCGGTTCGTGTGACCTTTGCGCCGAAGGCCTGCATGGCCCGCCCGGTGGCCAGCACATCGTCGCCTTCCAAGAGGCCGGTGATGGTCGTGGTTCCGGTGGCGAGCGCCCCCAGGATCAACGCCCGGTGGGAAATCGACTTGTCGCCGGGCACGCGGATCGTTCCGCGCAAGGCCGCGCCAGGGCGGGCTCGGAGGGCGGCGGTGGTCATGCCGAGGCTTCGGCTCCCGTGAAGATAGGCTGGAATTGGGGGAAAGCCTTTTGACAGCGCCCCTGTCGCGTGGCAAGGGAGCCGCCGCTTTTCCAACACCCTACATAGAGAGGCCGCCCGCCTTGGCCAGCCCAGAACTCGGCGTCAAGCAGCTCTGCCCGACCTGCTCGGCGAAATTCTATGACCTGAACCGCCGTCCGGCCGTCTGCCCCAAGTGCGGCGAGTCGTTCGACCCGGAAGAGGCGGTCCGTAACCGCCGCGTCCGCGCTCGCGCCACGCCCGTCGATTACGAGGACGAGGTCGAGAAGGACGAAGAGGGCGCCGAAACCAAGAAGAAGGCCGCCCCCGAGGACGAGGACGGCTTCGAGGAAGAACCCGATACGACGCCGGAAATCGACGACGAGGCCGCCGCCGAGCCGATCGAAACCGACGACGAGGAAGGCGACGCCCCCGCCGCCGCTCCGGCCGATGACCTGGGCGTCGATTTCGCCGAGGACGAGGACCTGGCCGAAGACGAAGCCGACGACGTGCCGTTCCTCGAGGACGAAGACGACGACGACTTCCCGGAAGACGAGATCGACGGTCTGCCCGGCGAGGGCGACGAGGAGGTCTGACGAATTTCCAATGCGGCCGGGGCGTTTCGACACGCCCCGGCCCGCAGCGGAAAAAAACTGATGGGGAAGGCTTGATCGGCGAAAGCCGACAGACTAAGACCCCGCCCTCGCCGCCGGGCCACCGGCGACGTACCCGAGACTTCGGGGCTATAGCTCAGCTGGTAGAGCGCTTGAATGGCATTCAAGAGGTCAGCGGTTCGACTCCGCTTAGCTCCACCATAAGGGCCGCATCCGACGAGGATGCGGCCCTTTCCATTTTCAGCCCCTCGACAGACGTCCACGGCCCGCCGTAACTGGCCGCCAGTTGCGTGGGGGAAATCGATGAAGCGGATGTTTGCGGTCCTGATTGTGGCTCTGGGCCTGATGGCCTTCGTCGGCCCCTCCGACGATCCCCACCTGCTGCCGCGCGCCTATTTCGTGGCCGTGCAGGCGACCCCGGACGCCAACAACGGCCAGCCGGTCGCGGTCGATGTGGTGGTCAGCTGCGACGCGACGGTCGGCCGGCTGCTGACATCGATGACCGCCGCCCAGTGGTTTGCCCAGCGCGCCCAGCTCGGCAACGCCTCGGCCTCGCTCAACATCACCGGCTGGGAGGTGGCGCCGGGAACCTCGGTCGGCCGGACGAAGGCCGTCGCCCGCAAGTGCGCCAAGGCGGCTGTCGTCTACGCCAACTACGGCACGCCGGGCGACCACCGCCTGGTGCTGGGCCGGGACAGCCACGTCACCGTCCTGCTGCAACGGGACGGCATGGTCCTGAAGGACTAGCGCGGGTCGCCGAACGTCCGCTTCCAGTCGATCTTGATCTCTTCGGTCTTGCGCCGGTCCTCGACCGACAGCGTCTTGCCCAGCTCCTGCAGCATCGGCCCGGCGTTCCGGTCGCCGCCTTCGCGGGCCATCTCGGCGTAGGCCTGGCCGGTCAGGCTGTCGGCGGGGCCGCCCTCGCCGGTCAGCAGCATGAAGGCCAGACCGCGCAGGCCGTGGGCCGAGCCCTGTTCGGCGGCCTTGCGGTACCAGGCCCGGGCGGCGACATCGTCCTCCGCCACCCCCTCGCCGGTCGCCAGCATCACCGCGGCGCTGATCTGGCCGTTGGCATAGCCGGCCTGCGCCGACCGCTGGACCCAGGTCCAGGCCTCGGCGGGATCCTTGCCGACGCCCTCGCCGTCCAGCAGGGCCATGCCCAGATGCCATTGCGCCACCGGATGGCCCCGGCCGGCCGCCTGGCGGAAATAGTCCGCCGCCGCTTCGGCGTCCGCCGGCCCGCCGATCCCCAACTGCAGATAGACGCCCAGCGCGTCGAGCGCGGTCGGATCGCCCGAGGCCGCCGCCTGCCGGATGAGGCCGAAGGCCTTCACGGGGTCGCTGTCGACAACGGCGTTGGCCTGTTCGATCAGGGCGATCGGTCCCGGCTGGGCCATGACCGGCTCAGCCAGCCCCAAGACCCCCAGGGCCGCCAGTATGGCCAATCTCCGCATCGCCCCCTCCGCCTTGCGAACCGCCTCGACAATCGCCACCTATCGTAACAGCCGCAAGGGCCGTCGCCGATCTCGGGGTGGCCTTTCGCGGGAGTCGCTTGAACAGGACTCGAGGACGAAGACGATGACGACCCGAACCGTGTTGTTCGACAGCCCCTTCCTGCTGGGCTTCGACCACACCCGCGGCCTGATCGAACGGGCCCAGCGGGCGGCCACCGAAGGCTACCCTCCCTACAACGTCGAGGCCCGCGAAGACGGCGGACTTCGCATCACCCTGGCGGTGGCCGGCTTCTCGCCGGACCAGCTGGAGGTGACCGTCGAGGGCGAGATGCTGACGGTGTCGGGCAAGCGCGGCGACGGCGCGGACGGCCAGGACAGGGCCTATCTGCACCGGGGCATCGCGGCCCGGGGGTTCCTGCGAACCTTCATCCTGGCGGACGGCATGCTGGTCGACGGGGCGACCCTCGAACATGGCCTGCTGCACGTCGATCTGGCCCGGCCCCAGGCCGAGCGCCTGATCCAGAAGATCCCCATCCGGACCGGCGGCTGAACCTATAGCGCCTGTTCCGCGTTCGTTTTGAAGGAGGTGGTCGTAATGACGCCCGTGAGATTGACCAACGAAGCCTTTGCCGCCCTGGGTGGCCCGAACCTGGTCTATGTGCGCCCCGTGACCGGCGCCGAGATCATCGCTTCGTCGCCTGCCGCCGCGCTCGCCCATGTCGAGCTCGAGCCGGAGCAGACCCTCTACGCGGTGCACCGCGCCGACGGTGAACGCCTGGCCGTGATGAGCGACCGCGACAGCGCCGTCGCCGCCGCCCTGGCCCACGAACTGGCCCCTGTTTCGGTCCATTAGGACCGCCTGAACCTGGCCCCGCGCGCCGGCCGCGCGGGGCCCAAGGTTGCCTTTCCGCCATCGAACCCGTAAGAGGCCGCCCTCTTCTCGCCAGATTGACCGGGCAAATGCGCCCCTCGATCTGCTCCGAGCAGAGCTTTTTTGTCGCGTCCGATCGTCCAACCTCGTCGATCGAACTTATGGCGCGGCCCAGACGAGGTTGACCAGTGAACGCCAGCGTCTCGGCCCAGAAGGGCCCCTACAGCGCCGCTATTCCGGTTGTCGCCGGCATCGTCGGCGGCGCCTTCGCCATGACCGCGGCCTTCGCCATGGGCTCCGTCGCCCGCCCTGACCGCCCCACCGAAGTGGCCGCCGCCTCGCAGAAGGCCAAGCCGGCCGCCACCGTCGCCGCCCATATGGTCGCCGCCTCGCGCGATCCGATGCTCAAGGTCCTGGCCTTCAACGCCCCGGTCCCCGGCTTCTCGATCAACTCGCCGTTCGGCATGCGTCGCATGCCCTGGGAAGAGGGCGGCCGGCTGCATGAGGGCGTCGATATCGCCGCTCCGGCCGGGACCCATGTCGCCGCTACCCTGCCGGGCGTCGTCACCCGCGCCGGCCTCAGCCTCTCCTACGGCCGCTTCATCGAGGTGAAGCACGAGGACGGCCTCGTCTCCTTCTACGCCCACCTCAGCGGCACGGCGAAGGGCCTCAAGGCCGGCTCGCCGGTCGCCGCCGGCCAGACCATCGCCTATGTCGGCGGCACCGGCCGCTCGACCGGCTCGCACCTGCATTTCGAGATCCGCAAGAACGACCGGCCGATGAACCCGGCCCTGTTCATCGGCCGCAGCTTCGCCTCCGCCGACGTCCTGCCGGTCAAGGACGCCCTCAAGGTCGGCCGCACCCGCGTCGCCGTGGTCTCCAACTGGCCGGCCAGCGTCCGCGCGGCCGCCAACAACGCCAAGACCCCCAAGACTCCGGGCGTCATCCAGCTCGCCTCCAACACCGACGGCCGCGTCCATGCGGTGATCAACGCGGGCGGCCCGATCCAGATGGTCGCCCGCGACCCGGTCAAGGCCGCCGAAGCCCGCGCCAGGCTGCGCGTCCTGCAGGACGCCGGCGGCCCCAAGCTGATGGTCGAAGAGATCAACAAGCCGGCCCTGAAGGTCCCGCCGGCGCGTCCGGCGCCGGCCGAGGACGACGAGCCGATCCCGACCTCGTAAGCCTCACCGCTTCCGAAAGGTCCCGACCGTCCCTAGATTGACGCCATGCTCAAGATCGCCGCTCGCCGGGCTGCATTGGGGGCCGGGCGCGGGGTCGCTGTCCTGGCGCTTGGCCTGATCCTCTCCATCGCCTTCGGAGGCCTGATGACCGCCATCGCCGCCGCCCATCCGCCCGGTCGCCTGGTCGACATCGGCGGCCGCAAGCTGAACCTGGTCTGCGCCGGTCCCGCCGACGCCGCCGGGCCGCTGGTCGTCTTCGAGGCCGGCGCCTTCGGCCTGTCGGCCGACTTCGGGGCCATCCAGGACGGCCTGATCGCCAAGGGCGTGCGCAGCTGCGCCTACGACCGCGCCGGCCTCGGCCGCTCCGATCCCGGCCCATCCCCGCGCGACTCGACCGCCATCGTCGGCGATCTCGAAAAGCTGCTGGCCGCCTCCGGTGAGAGCGGCCCTTACCTGATGGTCGGCCACTCCATGGCCGGGCTGCACCTGCGGCTGTTCACCGCCCGCAACCGCGACAAGGTGGCCGGCTTGGTCCTGCTCGACGCCGCCCCGCCGGAGGCCGCCGACCTGCCGGTCGCCCGCACCTGGATCGGCCGCTTCGGCACGGCCTCCCACCTGGCCGGGGGCGCCGCGACGCTGGGCCTTCTGACCCCGCTCGGGCCCTTCATGGGCGACGGCATCGGCCTGCCGCCGGCCGCCGCCCGTGAAAAGCGCCGCGCCTTCGCTTCGGGCCGTCATAACCGCTGGTCGGCCCGCGAGGTTTCCGCCTGGCTGGCGAGTTCCGAACAGGGCAAGGTCGTGGCCCCCTATGACCCGGACCTGCCGATCGGCGTCGTCACCGCCGGCCCGCAACGCCAAGGCGCCCTGTCGGACTGGAAGAAGTTCCAGTCCGAGCCGGCCCGGGTCAGCAAGACCGGCTTCCATGTCAACCTGGACGACGCCAGCCATGCCGACATGCTGGGGCTCAAGCACCGTGACAAGGTGGTGGAGGCGATCATGAAGGTGCGGGTGGCGGCCAGGAAATGATCCCTCTCCCGCTTGTCGGGAGAGGGTGGCCCCGCGCAGCGGGGTCGGGTGAGGGCAGCGCCGCCCTTTCCGGAAGGGCGCGTTCTGGCGTAGTCACTTGAAGCTGGCGCCGCCCTCATCCGTCGGAGCAGTTTATCCTCGGGCGCGCTTCGCGCGACCCGGGGGCCGCCACCTTCTCCCGACGAGCGGGAGAAGGAATCCAACGTTAACGTCTGACTGGCCACTGTCCCGCCCATGACCGACGCCGCGTTATCCCTGACCAACGTGACCAAGCGCTACGGCGCCTTCACCGCCGTCGACGACCTGTCCTTCACCGCCCAGCGCGGCCGCATCCTCGGCTTCCTCGGGCCCAACGGGGCCGGCAAGACCTCGACGCTGCGCATGGTGCTGGGCCTCAGCGAGCCCACCGCCGGAACCCTGAGCGTGCTCGGCGCCCCCGACGGCCGCAGCGTCCGCGACCGCATCGGCTTCCTGCCCGAGGAGCGCGGCCTCTACCGCCGCATGACCCCCGTCGAGGCCATCGTCTTCCTGGCCGGCCTCAAGGGGGTGCCGGCCGGCGAGGCGCGCAAGCGGGCCAGGACGATGCTCGAGGAGCAGGGCCTGGGCGAAGCCCAGAACCGCCAGATCCGCCAGCTCTCCAAGGGCATGGCCCAGAAGGTCCAGCTGATCGCCGCCGTCGCCCATGAGCCGGAGCTGGTCATCCTCGACGAACCCTTCAGCGGCCTCGACCCGGTCAACCAGCAGACCCTGGAGGCCACCATCCGGAGCCTGGCCCAGCGCGGCGCCACCGTCGTCTTCTCCACCCATGTCATGCAGCACGCCGAACGGCTCTGCGAACACGTCGTCCTGCTCGCCAGGGGCCGCAAGGCCTTCGACGGCACGGTCGGCGAGGCCAAGGCCCGCGCCCCCCGCGCCCTGGTCCTGGAGGGCCACCTCGACGCCGCCCCGGCCGGTGCGCTGCCGGGCATCGCCAGTGTAAGCACCACGCCGCTGGAGGCCGGCGCCCAGCGCCATGTCTGCGCCCTCAAGCCCGGCGCCTCCGGCCAGGAGGCGCTCAAGAAGGCCTTCGCCCAGGGCCTCGACATCCAGCGCTTCGAACTGCGCGAGCCCAGCCTGCACGACGCCTTCATCGTCCTCACCGGCGAACAGCTGGACAGCCCGGAGTTGGCCGCATGAGACGCCTGCTCCGCATCGCCCAGCGTGAATACGTCGCCTATGTCCGCACGGTTGGCTTCTGGCTCTCCATGCTGGCCCTGCCGCTCGGCATGGCCCTGGTCATGGGGGCCAGCGGCTGGATGGAGGCCTCCGCCCCGCCGCCGGCCCTGGTGCTGATCGACCAGACGCCCGGCCAGGCCTACCTCGCCCCCGTCACCCAGGCGTTGACCACCAGGAACAACATCGGCCGACCCCGCAACGAGGTGGTCGCCGCGCCGCTCACCCTGCCTGCCGACCCGGCCGCCATCGGCCCGGCCCTGAAACCCTGGCTGGCCGGCGACAACCGCCTGCCTGGCAAGCGCAAGCTGGCCGGCGCCTTCGTCATCCACGGGTCGGGCGAGGCCGTCGCCGTCGATGTCTGGACCGACAACCCCCTGCTCGGCGCCACCGAGACTGTCCGCCGGGCCATCGCCGGCCGCATGACCCAGGCCAAGCTGGAGGCCGCCGGGGTCAGTCCCAAACTGCTGGCCGACGCCCAGGCCCTGGAACCGAAGATCACCGATTACTCGCCCAAGACGGCCGGTAAGGCCTCCCTGCTGACCCGCCTGCCGGGCCTGATCGGCTTCGGGGCCGCCATGCTGCTTTGGAGCGTCATCTTCACCGGGGCCGGCATCCTCCTGAACGGCGTCATCGAGGAGAAGTCCTCCAAGGTGCTGGAGGTGCTGCTGTCCTCGGCCACCGTGCCGGAGATCCTGTTCGGCAAGATTCTCGGCGTTGCCGGGGTGACCTTCACCGTGCTCGGGGTCTGGGGCGGAGTCGGGGCCGTGCTGATGAACATCTTCGCCCCGGCCCAGGCGGCCGATATCGCCAAGGTCCTCTTCAGCGGCGGCCTGTTGTTCTATTTCGCCTTCTACCTGGTCTGCGGCTACCTGATGTACGCGAGCGTGTTCACCGCCATCGGCAGCTTCTGCGAGACCACCCGCGAGGCCCAGACCCTGCTCGGGCCGATCATGATCCTGCTGACCATCCCGGTGATCTTCCTCAGCCAGGCCCTGCGCCGCCCCGACACACCGGCCCTGGAGATCCTCTCCTGGGTGCCGCCCTTCACCCCCTTCATGATGACCGCCCGCGCCGCCTCGGGCCCGCCCCTCTGGCAGGTGTTCGCCACCGGCGTGCTGATGCTGGCCACCGTCGCCGTGGTGGTCTGGATCGCCGGCCGGGCCTTCCGGGCCGGGGCGCTGTCGACCGGCAAGGTCGACCTCAAGGGGCTGGTGGCCAAGCTGCGCGGCGGGGAGTAGGGGACTGGTTGTCCGCGTCCCTGTCGCGGATAGGCGTACGCCAGGCCCTGCCCGGATAACCTGTCCCCGACGGTCCACCGCCGATCCGGAAGGTGCTGGCGTCAACGGGGCGGGCCTGTCGGGGACAGGTTGTCCGTCAGCTGTCGGCGCCAAAAGGCCAATGGCCGGGCGCGGACAACCAGTCCCCAGCCCTAGAAGTCGTACAGCCGGTCCGACGCCTCGTCGAAATTGCCGACCGTGACGCCCAGGTCGTTCACCAGGCCGTTGCTCAGCGAATAGACCCAGCCGTGGACGTTCAGGGTCTGGCCCCGGGCCCAGGCGTCCTGCACGAAGATGTCCGAGGCGACGTTCTTGACCTGGCGGATGACGTTCAGCTCGACCAGCCGGTCCCACCGGGCCCGCTCGCCGTCGATGGCCTCCAGCTCATGGCGGTGGTGCTCATGCACCTCGCGGATCGGGTGCAGCCAGTGGTCGACCAGCCCGCGCCGCTGGCCGTCGACCGCCGCCGCCACCCCGCCGCAGCCGTAGTGGCCGACGACCATGATGTGCTCGATCTTGATCACATCGACCGCGAACTGCAGCACGCTGAGGTAGTTGGCGTCCTGCGGCGGGGCCAGGTTGGCGACGTTGCGGTGGACGAACAGCTCGCCGGGATCCAGGCCGACGATCTCGTTGGCCGGCACGCGGGAGTCGGAACAGCCGATCCACAGGTATTTCGGGCTCTGCTGGTTCTCCAGCCGCCGGAAGAAGTTGGGGTCGACCTGGGTCTTCTTGGCCGACCAGGCGCGGTTGTTGGCTTTGAGGTCCTCGAGCATGCGTCAGACCTTCGCGTCGGGTTGCAGGTTGGGGTGTGCGGCGGCGATGGCCGGGTGCTTCAGGGCGTGCTCGCCGGCCGCGATCAACGCCGGATAGGGCGTCAGGTCAACGCCGAAGCGGGTGGCGTTGTAGATCTGCGGCACGAGCAGGCAGTCGGCCATGGTCGGCGTCTCCCCGAAGGCGTAGCCGGCTCCGTGCCGGGCGATCATCGGCTCCAACGCCGAAAACCCCTCGCCGATCCAGCGCGCCACCCAGCTGTTGCGGCCGTCCTCGTCGACGCCCATCGCGCTGAGCTGCTTGAGGACCCGCAGGTTGTTCAGCGGGTGGATGTCGCAGGCGATGACGCCGCACATGGCCCGCACCCGCTGGCGGTCCATCGCGCCCTTCGGCAGCAGCGCCGGCTCCGGATGCGTCTCTTCCAGCCATTCCAGCATGGAGAGGCTCTGGGTCATCCGCTCGCCGTCGACCTCCAGGGTCGGGACCAGGGCCTGGGCATTGACGGCGCGATAGGCCTCGCCCCGCTGCTCGCCGGCCACCAGGTCGATGGGGACGTAGTCGTAGGCCAGCCCCTTGAGGGCCAGCGCGATCCGCAGGCGATAGGGCCCCGACGCCCGCCAGGCGCTGTAGAGTTTCATCAGACGATCTCGAAGCTCAGCGAGCCGACGCCCTCGACCGACCCCTCGACCAGGTCGCCCCTGTTGAGCGGCCCGACGCCTTCCGGCGTGCCGGTGAAGATCAGGTCGCCGGCCTGCACGTCCCACAGCTTGCGCGCTTCCTCGACGATCTCCGGCGCCGACCAGATCATGTCGCCGATCTGGGCCTTCTGGCGCACCTCGCCGTTGACCGACAGGCTGATGGCCGCGCCCCCCAGCTTGTCGAGCTTGCGGATGGCGCTGATCGGCGCGGAATGATCGAACCCCTTGGCCGCGTCCCAGGGCTGGCCCTTGGCCTTCGCCGCCGCCTGCAGGTCGCGCCGCGTCAGGTCGACCCCGACCGCGTAGCCGAAGATGCCGTCTGGCCCGATGGCCACCACCAGCTCGATCTCGTGATGCAGGTCGGCCGTCGCCGTGGGGTAGGGCACATCCGCGCCCGGCGGCACGATGGCGTCGGCCGGCTTGGCGAAGAAGAAGGGCGGATCGCGGTCGTCTCCGCCCATCTCGGCCCGGTGGGCGGCGTAGTTGCGCCCGACGCAGAGGACGCGGCGCACCGGAAACGGCTTGTCGCCGTCGACGGGAACAGTGGGCCGGGGGCGAACGGTGAAGGCGTGCTCAGGCATCTAGCGCTCCAGTTGCTCCCCCTCTTGGGGGAGCTGGCAGCGGCGCAGCCGCTGACTGAGGGGGTCCCCACAATAGTCGACGACAAGCGGAGGGAGTTCCAGCCCAACGGCCGGTGGGGACCCCCTCCACCATCGCTGCGCGATGGTCCCCTCCCCCGAGAGGGGGAGGAACACCGCGCCCAGTTTTACGCCAGCGACGGCTCGATCACCTTGCAGGCCTCGATCAGGCCCTGCACGGACTCGACCGACTTGGTGAACATCGCCTTCTCCTCGTCGTTGGTGGAGAATTCGATGATCTTCTCGGCGCCGCCGGCCCCGATCACCACCGGCACCCCGACGTAGAGGTCCTTGAGGCTATACTGGCCCGACAGATAGGCGGCGCAGGGCAGGACGCGCTTCTTGTCCTTCAGGAAGCTGGTGGCCATGGCGATGGCGCTCTCGGCCGGGGCGTAATAGGCGCTGCCGGTCTTCAGGAGGGCGACGATCTCGCCGCCGCCGCCGCGCGTGCGCTTGACGATGCCGTCGAGCTCTTCCTGGGTCATCCAGCCCTGGGCGACCAGCTCGGGCAGCGGCAGGCCGCCGACCGTCGAGTGGCGCACCATCGGCACCATGTCGTCGCCGTGGCCGCCGAGCGTCCAGGCATGGATGTCCTCGACCGACACCCCGGTCTTCTCGGCCAGGAAGTAGGCGAAGCGGGCGCTGTCCAGCACCCCGGCCATGCCGACCACCTTCGCGTGCGGCAGGCCCGAGAACTCGCGCAGGGCCCAGACCATGGCGTCCAGCGGGTTGGTGATGCAGATGACGAAGGCGTTCGGGCAATGGGCCTTGATGCCCTCGCCGACGGCCTTCATGACCTTCAGGTTGATGCCCAGCAGGTCATCGCGGCTCATGCCCGGCTTGCGCGGCACCCCGGCGGTGACGATGCAGACGTCGGCCCCGGCGATGTCGGCGTAGTCGTTGGCGCCCTTCAGCGACACGTCCTTGCCGAACACCGAGCTGGCCTCGGCGATGTCCAGAGCCTTGCCCTGCGGCGTGCCCTCGGCGATGTCGAACAGGATGACATCGCCCAGCTCTTCGCGCGCGGCGATGTGGGCCAGGGTGCCGCCGATCATGCCGGCGCCGATGAGGGCGATCTTGGCTCGAGCCATGGGAGCAGGTCTCTCTGATGTTAAAAAAGGTCGCGCGCGGTCTAGACCCGCGTTCGCCTCCCCTCAAGCCCCCTTTCGCAGATGCGAAGGGCGCGGCATTAGACGCTGCACCGAACGCGGAGAGCCTTGATCCATGTCGAAGACCGATCCCGGCAACTATTTCGAGGACTTCCGCCTCGGCCAGCTCATCCGCCACGCCACCCCGCGCACGGTGACGGCCGGCGATGTCGCCCTCTACACGGCCCTCTACGGCCCGCGCTTCGCCCTGTTCAGCTCCGACGAGTTCGCCCGTTCCTGCGGCCTCGCCGGCGCCCCGGTCGATCCGCTGATCGCCTTCCACATCGTCTTCGGCAAGACGGTGCCCGACATCAGCCTCAACGCCGTCGCCAACCTCGGCTACGCCGAGGGCCTGTTCCTGCAGCCCGTCTTCCCAGGCGACACCCTGACCGCGACCAGCGAGGTCATCGGGCTGAAGGAGAACTCCAACCGCAAGACCGGCGTCGTCTACGTCCGCACGGTCGGCGAGAACCAGCACGGCGAGCCGGAGCTCAGTTATGTGCGCTGGGTGATGGTTCGCAAACGCGATGAATCGGCGGAGATCCCCGAACAGAAGGTCCCGGACCTCAAGGCCGCCGTCCCCGCCGCCGACCTGGTCATCCCCAAGACGCTCGATTTCAGCAAATACGACTTCGCCCTGGCCGGCGCCCCGCACGCCTTCGAGGACTATGCGATCGGCGAGAAGATCGACCATGTCGACGGCATGGCCATCGAGGAGGCCGAGCACCAGTTGGCCACGCGGCTCTACCAGAACACCGCCAAGGTCCACTTCAACCAGTATGAGCGCGCCAAGGACCCGTCGGGCCGCCGCCTGGTCTACGGCGGCGTGGTCATCTCCACCGCCAAGGCGCTCAGCTTCAACGGCCTGCAGAACGCCGGCCTGATCCTCGGGATCAACGGCGGCCGCCATGTGAACCCCTACTTCGCCGGCGGCACGGTGTTCGCCTGGAGCGAGGTGCTCGACAAGGCCCTGCTGGAGCCGGGGATCGGCGCCTTGCGCCTGCGCCTCGTCGCCACCAGGGACCGTCCCTGCGCCGACCTGCCGGACAAGGACGAGGCCGGCGCCTATCCGGCCGAGGTCATCCTCGACTTCGACTACTGGGCGGCGGTCCCGGCCCGTGGCTGAGTTCGCCATCGATCCGGCCTTCGTCGCCACCAGCCACGCGGTCGGCGACCTCACCCTCTGCCACGTCCGCCTGCAGGACGACGCCCGCTACCCCTGGCTGGTGCTGATCCCGCGCCTGCCGGGGCTGACGGAGATCGAGCAGCTGTCGGTCGAGGACCGGGCGCGGTTGATGGAAGAGACGGTTCTGGCCGGGCAGGCGGTGCGGGTGCTCGGGGGCCTGCTGGGCCTTGCCGTGGACAAGCTGAACATCGGGGCGCTGGGCAATGTCACGGCGCAGCTGCACGTGCATGTGGTCGGCCGTCGGGCGGATGACCCGGCCTGGCCGGGGCCGGTGTGGGGGCACAGCGCGGGCGAGGCCTATGGGGACGCCGCCGACGCTGTCCTGGTGGCCCGCAAGGCCCTGGGACTCTGACCCTCATGTCCGCTCATCCCGATTTTCGTCGGGATGAGCGGGTTGAAGAGGAATCCTACGGTGGCGCCCCGACGAGGATTTCGCGCTTGCCGGCGTGGTTGGCGGCGCCGACGATGCCTTCGCGCTCCATCCGCTCCATCAGCGAGGCGGCGCGGTTGTAGCCGATCTGCAGCCGGCGCTGGATGTAGCTGGTCGAGGCCTTGCGGTCGCGGGTGACCACGGCCACGGCGTGGTCGTAGAGGTCGCCGCCCGAGCCGTCGGCGGCCACCGCGCCCTCGCCGTCCTCGTCGTCCTCGCCGCCGGCGGTGACCTCCTCGAGGTAGTTGGGCTGGCCCTGGTCGCGCAGGAAGCGGGCCACGGCCTCGACCTCGCCGTCCGACACGAACGGTCCGTGCAGGCGCGTCGTGCGGCCGCCGCCGGCCATGTAGAGCATGTCGCCCATGCCCAGCAGCTGCTCGGCGCCCTGCTCGCCCAGGATGGTGCGGGCGTCGATCTTGGACGTGACCTGGAAGCTGATGCGGGTCGGGAAGTTGGCCTTGATGGTGCCGGTGATGACGTCCACCGACGGGCGCTGGGTGGCCATGATCAGGTGGATGCCGGCGGCGCGGGCCATCTGGGCCAGCCGCTGGACGGCGCCTTCGATATCCTTGCCGGCCACCATCATCAGGTCGGCGACCTCGTCGATGACGACGACCAGATAGGGCATGTGCTCGGGGCGGATCTTCTCGCTTTCGTAGATGGCGCGGCCGGCGTCGTCGAAGCCGGTCTGGACGGTGCGCTCGAAATGCTCGCCCTTTTCCAGCGCTTCCTTGGCCCGCTCGTTGTAGCCGCCGATGTTGCGCACGCCGATCTTGGACATGCGGCGATAGCGGTCCTCCATCTCGCGGACGGTCCACTTCAGGGCGACGATGGCCTTCTTGGGATCGGTGACGACGGGGGCCAGCAGGTGCGGGATGCCGTCGTAGACGCTGAGTTCCAGCATCTTGGGGTCGATCATGATGAAGCGGCAGAGATCCGGCGGCAGCCGATAGAGGATCGACAGGATCATGGCGTTGACCCCGACCGATTTGCCGGAGCCGGTGGTGCCGGCGATCAGCAGGTGGGGCATCTTGGCCAGGTCGGCGATGTAGGGCTCGCCGCCGATGCCCTCACCCAGCGCCATCGGCAGGATGGTGCCGGGCTTTTCGTAGTCGGGGCAGGACAGCAGGTCGCGCAGGTAGACGGTCTCGCGCTTGGCGTTGGGCAGCTCGATGCCGATGGCGTTGCGGCCCTGGACGACGGCGACGCGGCAGGCGGCGACGCTCATCGAGCGGGCGATGTCGTCGGAAAGGGCGACGACGCGGGCGTGCTTGACGCCCGGGGCGGGGGTCAGCTCGTAGAGGGTGACGACGGGCCCGGGGCGGATCTGGTCGATGGCCCCGCGGACGCCGAATTCCGACAGCACGCTTTCCAGCAGGCGGGCGTTCTGGCGCAGGCTTGCCTCGTCATAGACGCTGGCGCGGGGCTTGGGCTGGGCCAGCATGGAGAGTTCGGGCAGCTGGAAGCCGCCGGTCTTGCCCTCGTCGAAGTCGAAGGCCGGCTGGCGTTCGCGGGTCTCGCGGGCGGTGCGGGCCGGGGCCTTGGGCTGACGGATGTTGAGCACCGGCTCGGCGGCGACGGGCGCGGCGATGGGGATGTCTTCGGCGTCCTCGATCGGCGGCAGGGCGGCGCGGGAGATCGGCTGGCGGGTCTTGGCGGGCTTGCGGACCGGGGCCGGGGCGGGGGGCGCCCCCCTGCCTTCTTTTGGCGGCTCGCGGTGCATGAATTTGGCCAGGCTTTCCGGATCGATGCCGGCGGCCAGCTTCTGGAGGCCCAGGGACCAGACGGTGGCGGTGATGCCGCCGGCCGCCAGCAGCAGGCCGGCGAACAGGGCGGCGCCGGGCAGATGGACGAAGCCGAACAGGTCTCGCACCAGGTTGAACAGTCCCTGGCCCCACAGCCCGCCCAGGCCCAGCGCAAGAGGCCAGGCGGCCGGCGGCGGCGGGGCGGCGACGGCGGCCGACAGCAGCAGCACGCCCAGGGTTCCGACGGCGGCCTTGATGCGCAGTGACCGGCGACCGCGATCGGGCTCGGCGTCGAGCACCCGGGTCATGCCGAAGGCGGTCATCAGGATGGCGGTCAGCCAGGCGCCCAGGCCCAGCGACTGCATGAACAGGTCGGCGATCAGCGCCCCGGCCCCGCCGAGCGCATTGGTCGCCGCGCCATCGGTGGCGGCGTTGAAGCTGGGGTCGGCCGGATTGTAGGTGGCCAGGGCCACGGCCAGGGCCGCGCCGGCCGCCGCCGTCACCCCGCCCCGGAAGCGCGCCGTCCCAGGCAGGCCCCAGGCGATGACCGCCGCTTCCACCAGCAGTTCCGCGCCAGACCGCCGCGCCGCCTTCGCCATACCAAAGCCCTTCGAACCTATTGAGAGCCCGTTGTGCGCGCGGAGGGTTAAGAGGCGATTTACCTTGCACGCACCTTGGGTGCGACGAATGTGTGGGGACTGGTTCGCCGCGCAGAAAAGTAAGGGATTGGGACGAGCGGTTGGGGCGGCGTACCTGTCCCCGACCTGCGCCGATCGGGGACAGGTACCCCGGGACCTAGTGATTGTCGTTCTGAAGCCGCGGGGACGCGGGGAACCAGTCCCCAGCTACCGCCCAAACCCCGTCAGCTTTTGCAGCAGGCCGATGGAGCCGTCGAACTTCGCCGAGCCGTAGGAGACGGCCAGGGCGAAGCAGACCTCGCCGGGCAGGGCCTTGGGCTCGTGCTTGAAGCCCGGGATGCCGACGTTGATGTCGCCCGGGTAGAAGGTGTCGTGGCCGTCGTTGAAGGCGCCGGTCAGCACCAGGGTGAATTCCTCGCCCTCGTGGTCGTGGTTGGCGACGCCGGCCCCGGGCTCGATGCGCAGGAGGTCGACCTGGCCCGGGCCGTCCATGGGGATCGACAGGCGTTTGATGCCGAAGCCGGCGAAACCGAAGTGCTTGCCGCCCATGATCGCCCCGAAGGCGGCCTCGCGCACCGGGTCGGGCAGGCCCATCAGTTCGTTCAGGCCCTTGGCGGCGCCGGTCGCGGCGGCGGGGGCCCGGGCGTCGAGGTCGCCGAGCGCGTCGATGCGGGCCAGGGCGGCGTCGGCGCTGCTGATTGCGAGCGCGACGGGAGCTTCCTCGTCGAGGAAGGCGCCGGCCAGGTCCTCGTTGGGGGCTGGACGGTCGTCGCGCACCGCCGCCGCCGCCGAGGCGAGCAGCTTCAGCCCCGCGTCGGGCGCCTGCCGCAAGCGGTCGGCGAAGACCTCGATGTGGGCGTCGGCGGTCACGTCAAAAGCAGCCTTTGCTGTCATGGATAGGCGATATGGACCGCTTCGAGAGGTCGTCAAGGCGACGAAGACTGCGACACTTCATGCCGGCTCCTCCAGAACGGCGCGCAGCTTGCCGAATGCCAGTCGCAGCCTGGATTTCACCGTGCCCAGCGCCAGTCCGGTCGCCTCGGCGATCTCGCTGTGACTGAGGTCGTCGTAGAAGGCGCGGCGGACCAGGTCTCGCTGTTCTTCGGGAAGATTCATCAGGGCGGCGGCGATACGGCGCTGTTGCTGTCCGGCGTGCAGCTCCTCGTGCGGCCCGGCCAGCTCCGGCGGCTGCAGCGACGGCTCGTCCGGATCGAGATCGGCAGTGCGATCCCTACGGTAGATGTCGATGCGCCGGTTGCGGGCGATACGGAAGATCCAGGTGGAGACCGAGGCCCGCTTGGCGTCGAAGCTGCCGGCCTTGCGCCAGACGGTGACCAAGACCTCCTGCGCCAGCTCCTCGGCGCGGGCGCCGTCGAGGCCCAGCCGGGCCAGATAGCCCTTCACCCGCGGGGCGTAGTGGTCGAACAGCTGGCGGAAGGCGGCCCGGTCGCCGCGCTCGGCGATGGCCAGGACCAGGGCCGCGTAGGGATCGCTCTCCGCCTTGTCCCGCACGCCCCGCACCGCCCTATGGCCTCCATTCCTGCCGACGAACATAGACCATCGGTCGGCCAGATGAGCAACCGCCGCGACCTTTTTGGTGCTGGACTTCGTTAAGTGAACGGGTGTTATGCTGCGCTGCAATAAAGGTCGGACACATGCTCTACACCCTGCAGGAAGCCACCTACTACGCCTCGACGCCCATGCGCTTTGCGGCGCGGGCGGCCCGGGACTTCTGGTCCTCGCCGCTGAACCCGGCCAAGGATTCGGTGATGGGGCGCAGCCTCTACGCCGCCTCCGACCTCTACGCCAACGTCACCCGCCGCTATGGCAAGCCCGACTGGGGCATCAAGTCCACCGAGGTCAACGGCGTCACGGTCAAGGTGCGCGAGACCGTCGTCTGGGAAAGCCCCTGGTGCCGGCTGATCCAGTTCGACCGCGACATGGGCGACATGCGCCGGGCCGGCAAGATGCAGCTGGACCCCGCCGTCCTGCTGGTCGCGCCGCTGTCGGGCCACTACGCCACCCTGCTGCGCGGCACGGTCGAGGCGCTGATTCCGCACCACGCCGTCTTCGTCACCGACTGGGTCAACGCCCGCGACGTGCCGATGATGGAGGGCCGCTTCGACTTCCACGACTACATCGACCACGTCCGCGAGATGCTGGGGGTGATGGGGGCGCGGGCCCACGTCATCGCCGTCTGCCAGCCGGGACCGCCGGTGCTGGCCGCCTGCGCCCTGATGGCGGCCGACAAGGATCCCAACCGGCCGCGCAGCATGACCTTCATGGGCTCGCCCATCGACGCGCGCCTCTCGCCCACCGTGACCAACCAGCTGGCCGAGCAGCGGCCCTTCGCCTGGTTCCAGTCGAACATGATCTACACCGTGCCGCCGCCCCATCCCGGCGCCCTGCGGCGGGTCTATCCGGGCTTCGTGCAGCTGGCCTCCTTCATGTCGATGAACCTCGACAAGCACCAGGAGGCGCACCAGCGCTACTTCGACCACCTGGTCGACGGCGACGGCGACAGCGCCGAGAAGCACCGGGTGTTCTACGACGAGTACCTGTCGGTGCTCGACCTGACCGAGGAATTCTACCTGCAGACGGTCGAGATCGTCTTCCAGAAGTACCTGCTGCCCAAGGGCGAGCTGATCCATCGCGGCCGCAAGGTCGACCTGACCGCCGTCACCGACATCGCCCTGATGACCGTCGAGGGCGAGCTGGACGACATCTCCGGCGTCGGCCAGACCCAGGCGGCGCACGGGCTGACGCCGAACATCCCCGAGGATATGAAGGAGCTCTACGTCCAGAAGGGCGTCGGCCACTACGGGGTGTTCAACGGCCGCAAGTTCAAGGAGGAGATCGCCCCCCGGGTGGCCGAGTTCATCCGCCGGGTCGATCCCGATTTCAGCAGCAAGGCCTGAAGTCCTCCCGCGTTTCAGCGCCGCAATGAAATGATCGTTTTCCCGCCCCGATTTACGCGGTAGTCGGAAGGACGATGAGTCTGTTCAAACCCCCGGCCTACAGCCACGGCGACCGCCTCGAGGCGGCCGGCCATGTGCTGCGGCTGAGCGTCAATCTCCGGGCCCGTCGCATCTCCCTGCGCGTCGACCGCACCCGCCGCGAGGTGATCGCCACCGCGCCGTCGGCCAAGCGCCTCTCCGAGGCTGTCGCCTTCGCCCGCGAGCGGGTCGGCTGGATCGAGGCCCAGCTGGCCGACCTGCCCGAGGCCCGGGTCGTGGCGCCCGGCATGACCGTCGAGCTGTTCGGCCGGCCCTTCCGGCTGGAGACCAAGACCGGCCGGGCGAAGATCGACCTGGAGGCCGGCGTCATCGCCGCGCCGGACGACGCGGCCTTCGGCGACCGGGTCATGCGGCTGATCAAGACCGAGGCCAAGCGCCGGTTCACCGAGATGACCGCCGCTTACGCCGCCCAGCTGAAGGTCCCGACCCCCAGCGTCAGCGTCGTCGACGCCAAGGCCCGCTGGGGCAGCTGCACCCCGGCCCGGATCGCCCGGCCGGCCTCGATCCGCTACAGCTGGCGCCTGGCCCTGGCTCCGTTCGCGGTGGCCGACTACGTCGCCGCCCATGAGTGCGCCCACCTGATCGAGGCCAACCACGGGCCGCGGTTCTGGGCCCTGGTCGACCAGCTGTTTGGCGATCCGGCGCCGCACCGGGGCTGGCTGCGGGCGCACGGCGCGGGACTGCACGCCTTCGGGCGCTGAATTTCGATCATTGTAGCACGGTTGTGTCGAAGTTTCTTCAATAAAATCAACCGACTGGTGTCCACCGGGGCGACGGCCCGACAGGCTGATTCCACAGGCTGCCGACCGGCGTCTGACCCCCTCAAGACCACCCCGAAACCCCAGCGGTCCGGCATGGCGACGCGGCCTCTTCGGCGGTCGGAATAATTTTACCCAGGCAAAAAGGCTTCGATACCGGCCAGGCCCGCCGCGCCGCTGAATTGAAGCCTGGGCGCGGTCCGCGCCGTCACGCCGCCGAGCGCATAGACCGGGGCCGGGGCGGCGGCGACCAGGGCGGCGAAGGCGTCGAGACCGAGCGGAGAGCCGGCGGAGGGGCTGTTCGAAGGGAAGACCGGCGAGACCAGCAGGGCGTCGGCCGTCGCGGCGGCCCGGGCGGCGGCCAGGCTGTGGGCGGCGGCGGTGAGGATCCAGCCGGGGTAGTTCGCACGCAGGGCCGGCAGCTGGTGGGCAAGGCGCTCGGGCAGGTGCAGGCCATCCGCGCCGATGGCCAGGGCGAGCTCGGGGTCGGCCCCGGCCAGCAGGGTCAGGCCGCGTATCCGGGCGATGGCGGCGAGGCGGCGGCCGGTCTCGACGGCGTCCGGGGCGCCGAACGGGCGGTAGATGACGCCGACCTCGGGCGGCAGGGTGGCGAGGACGGCTTCGGGGTCGGGGGTTCGCTGTGGGTCGGTCAGGAACAGCAGGCGGGGCAGGGGCTTGGCAGGCGCGCGCGCCGGGCGTAGGCGCATCGCTGCCTCAACCATCGCCGCGAGCCCGCCCTGTGCCAACCGAACCCTCCATCGCTGAGCGCCGCGCCGAGATTCTGCGCCGTATCGCCGGGGCGGCGAAGGGAGCGGGACGGGCGGCGCCCGACGTCACCCTTGTGGCCGTCTCCAAGCTGCAGCCGCAAGAGAAGATCGCCGCCATGCTGGACGCCGGGCAGCGGGTGTTCGGCGAGAACCGGGTGCAGGAGGCGGCCGGGCGCTGGGCGGGACCCTTGCGGGACGGGGTCGAGCTGCGGCTGATCGGGCCGCTGCAGAGCAACAAGGCGGCCGAGGCGGTGGCGCTGTTCGACGTCATCGAGACGGTGGACCGGGAGAAGATCGCCGGGGTGTTGGCCGAGGCGATGGCCAAGAGCGGGCGGACGCCGCGGCTGTATGTGCAGGTCAATACCGGGGAGGAGCCTCAGAAGGCCGGGGTGGCGCCGGGGGAGGCGGACGGCTTCATCGCGGCGTGCCGGGCGCGGTATGGGCTCGTCGTGGAGGGGCTGATGTGCATTCCGCCGGAGAACGAGCCGGCGGGGCTGCATTTCGCGCTGCTGGCGAAGATCGCCGCGCGGAACGGGGTAGCGAAGCTGTCGATGGGGATGAGCGGCGATTTTGAAACCGCGGTACGGTTCGGCGCGACCAGCGTGCGGGTGGGGACGGCGCTGTTCGGGGGGCGGTGAGGCGCTGGTCCTCCCTCCCCTTTATGGGGAGGGACAGCGAGGCGAAGCCTCGCAGGGTGGGGAACTCAGGTTCAGGCGCGGACGGTCGGTGGTCTTGGGATCCCAAGACGACAGGCTTTGGGTGGGCGGCATCCGACCTCCCCACCCTGGCGGCTTCGCCGCCTGTCCCTCCCCATAAAGGGGAGGGAGGAACGCTGCCGTTTCGTGCCTAGCTGCCGATCTTGAACAGGTTGTCGTCGGAGTTGCGGTCGATGAGGATGTTGTAGGGATCGGCCCCCACCCAGACCGGCTTCCTGGACACCGTGTAGGTCAGGGTCTGCTTGCCGCTGTGGATGGCTTTCCGTTCCAGGACCAGGATGTCGTCCTTGCCGAAACCCTTCTTGCCCGGCTGCTCGGTGAACAGGCCGATGTCGAGCATCTCGTTCATCGGGGCCTCGGTCTCCTTGCCCTTGCCGTCGGCGTAGAGCTTCTTGGCCGACACCGTCAGGGTCACCTCGTACCTGCCGCCGGGGCGGGGGGCGACCTTGGCGTCGGTGACCTTCACATCATAGAGGGTGATCTTCTCGAACAGGTCGGTGATCAGCGCCTGCTTGTCGGCCGGCGCGCGGGCGCGGAACAGAGCGACCAGATCGGTCGAGATCGGGTAGGGCGCGCCCTTGAAGGCGTGATCTTTCAGGAACTGGGCCAGAGCGGCGTTGACATTGTCCTCGCCGATCTCCTCGGCCAGCCGGTACATGACCAGGGATCCCTTGCGGTAGTGGATATAGCCCTGGCTGCCCTCGACGCGGACCAGCGGCTTCTCCTCAAGCGCCTGGCCGCCGCGGGCCCGCAGGTAGTTGTTGAGCTCGTACTTGAGGAACTTGCGGATCTGGTCCTCGCCATAGAGCTTCCGCATCACCCGCAGGGCCGAGTACTGGGCAAGCGTCTCGGAGGTCATGGTCATGCCCTCCTGGTCGGCGCCGACCACCTGATGGGCCCACCACTGGTGGCCGATCTCATGGGCCCCGACATAGGTGATCATGTCGATCTTCTCGGGCTTGCTGTAGTCGGCGATGAAGAACAGGTTTTCCGACCAGGGCATGGTGCCGGCGAAGGCCTGGGCGAAGTCGGCGTAGCCCGGGAACTCGACGAACCGCATGTGGTCGAACTGGTAGGGGCTGAAGTTGGCCTGGTCGTAGTCGAGCGAGGCCTTCATCGCCGTGAACATGCGGTCGACGTTGTAGGCGTGGGCCGGCCAGTAATAGACCTCCAGCTCGATGCCCTTGTACATCTGCTTCTTGACGGCATAGCGGGCCGACTGGATCGAGAAGAAGGGCATCACGGGCGCTTCGGTCACGAAGTGCGCCTGGCGGCGTTTGCCGGTCGGGGTGTCGATCAGGCGGTCGGAGACGCGGCGGCCGGGCGCGATCGGCGTCTGGTCGGCCTCGGTGGTGATGGTGATGTCCGAGGTCATGAAGTCGGCGTCGTGGCGCAGGTAGTTGAACTGCCGTGACGGGACATCGCCCAGCTTGGCGGCCGGCTGGTCGGGGTTGAGGCCGTACTTGCGCCGCTTGGCGCGGTCCTGCAGGCCGTTGCCCGGCCAGATGCCCAGGGCCGGGGCGAACTCCATCGAATTGACGAAGGTCCCGTTGTCGACGACGCGGGTCTCGTTGCCGCGGTTCTTGAAGCCCTTCTGCGAGCGTTCGGTGATGAAGCTCATGGTCAGCTCATCGCCGGGCTTCATGGGCTTTTCGAGCGCGAAGATGCGGTAGTTGAACTTCGCCAGGGTCTCCTTGGGCCAGGCGCCCTCGATGCTGAGGCCCTGGACCTTGAGGTCGCGGTCGAAGCGGACGTGGACTTCCTTGATGTCCTCGGTCGTCATGTTCTTGATGACGTAGGTCCCGTTGACCCGCAGCATCGGCAGGTGGGGCCGCAGGTCGACGTCGAGCTTCATCGACTGGATCTTCGGCTGCGGCACCTTGTCGAAGTGACGCTGGTTAATCAGCGTCTTCTCGTAGGAGGCCAGCCACTTCTCGTCGTCGATGGTGGTGCGATGCTCGTTCCAGACGTCGGTGTTGACGAAGATGTAGCCGCCCACAGCGCCGGCCCCGAGCAGGGCGACGGCGAACACCACGCCCGTGGCGCTCATCAGCCGGTGCGGCAGGCGGGCGATGCGCGGCCACAGCCGGGTCTCGGTCCCGCGCCGCCACAGGCCCCAGCTGAGCACGACCAGCAGCAGGGCGAACAGCGACCAGTAGGTCCGGGCGATCGTGGCCCCGATCCAGAACTTGCCCAGGCCGTTGATGTCCGACAGCGGCGTGCCGAAGCCGCCGTTATCCGGCACGGCGCCGTAGTTGTAGAGGACGTGGTCGAAGCCGAGGAAGCCGAAGGTGATGGTGGTGATGAAGTAGAGGACCATCAGGCCCCAGCCGATGAACTTGTGGGGGCTGATCGCCTGCAGGAAGACGGCCAGCACCGCCAGCAGGATCCAGTCGATGGTCTGGGGCAGGACGTACCACAGCAGCCACTTGTCCAGCTCGAAGTCGGTGAAGCCCTTGAGGGCCTGGATCGCCAGCCCGGCGACGACGCTGATCAGCAGCGTCGACAACAGGACCAGGGAGATGGCCGCCACCTTGGGCAGGACGAACGACCAGTTGGCCACCGGCGCGGCGTCTATGATCTCGTGGGTCTTCTTCTCGCGCTCGCGCCAGACCAGTTCGCCGGCGTAGTAGATGGCGATGATGATCGGGATCAGCGAGAAGCTGCCGGTCAGGGCCGGGATCATCACCCGGGTCAGCGGATGGATGGAACCGCCGTACTCGGCGTCATCGGTCACGCCCCACAGGCCGCCGACGGCGTTGAACAGGCCGATCGCCAGCAGCACCAGATAGGCCGGACTGCCGAACACCTGTCCCATGTCCAGCGCCGTGCGGACGCGCAGCTGGGCCCAGAGGGAGGCGGCCCCGAAGCTCGGTTTTGGCAGGGCGCGCAGGGCGGCCGGCGGGGCGGCGGAGGGGGCGGCGGCGGCGGCCAGCTTGGCCTGGCGGGCCCGCTTGCCCGACAGCCGGCCGGGGGTGAAGCGGAACAGGACCAGCGGCAGGGCCAGGAAAAAGGCGGCCAGCGACAGGGTGAAGACCCGGTTCCAGAGCATGAAGCCCTCGAAGGCGGGCGTCAGGCTGTTGCGCTCGGTGGTCGTCCAGTACTTGACCGCCAGACCGAAGGCGCCGGTGCCGAGCGGCTCCCAGAGGGCGGCGATCTGCTCGAACTCCGGCTTGCGCAGCAGGATGCGGCCAACGGTCCAGACTACCAGGAAGCCGATGACCCCGATGTAGGTCCACATCATCGAGCGGGTGACGGTGGCCAGGGCGAAGAACATCGCCGAGGTCAGCAGGATGTTGGGCAGGGCCAGGGCGAAATAGCCGAACAGGAAGGGCTCCGCGGTCAGCGGACCCATGGTTTCCTTGTCGACCCAGGGCATGACGCTGCCGACGACAATGCCCAGCGGCACCGAGAGGAAGGCCAGGGCGGCGGCCAGGAAGGCGCCGCTGAAGCGGCCATAGAGGTAGTCGAAGCGCTTGACCCGGGTGGACCGCAGGATGGCTCCGAAGCCGGTCTCGTCGTCGCGCACGATGACGTTGGAGACAAAGGCGGTGGAGACGAACATGAAGAACAGCGTCCAGATCAGATGGAGCTGGGCGATCATGAACGGCGAGTTCTTGTGCATGCTCCCGCCGCCGTTGATCGTAATGGCGTCGATGGCGACGGCGCCGAAGGTCAGCAGGAAGAAGATGACCGCCGCCACCCAGAACACCGGGTTCTTGAGCTGGTAGCGGAATTCGAAACTGGCGATCTTGCCGAACATGACCTGTGCGCCCTCTTAAGCGGCGCGAGAGGTGCGCAGGGTCGAGAAGTAGACGTCCTCAAGGCCGCCCTCGACGGGGGTGAAGCCGTCGCCCGGATCGCTGTCGGCCTCGACGTGGACGACGGTGCGGCCGGTGAACAGGCGGGTGTGGATGACGTGGTAGCGGCTCTTGACGTCCTCGAGCTCGGCCTTGTCGAGGGTCTTTTTCCAGATCCGGCCCTTCAGGCCCGCGACCAGCTCGGCCGGCGCGCCCTGCTTGACGATGCGGCCCTCGCAGATGATGGCCATGGCCGGGCAGAGGTCGGAGACGTCCTCGACGATGTGGGTCGAGAGGATGACCACCACGTTCTCGCCGATCTCGGCCAGCAGGTTGAGGAAGCGGTTGCGCTCCTCGGGGTCGAGGCCGGCGGTGGGCTCGTCGACGATGATCAGGGCCGGGTCGCCGATCAGGGCCTGGGCGATGCCGAAGCGCTGGCGCATGCCGCCGGAGAAGCCGGCCAGGGCCCGCTTGCGCACGGCCCAGAGGTTGGTCTGGTTGAGCAGGTATTCGACCGTCTCGCGGCGCTCCTTGCCGTTGGAGACGCCCTTGAGCACGGCCATGTGGTCGAGCATGTCGTAGGCCGAGACCCGCGGATAGACGCCGAAGTCCTGCGGCAGGTAGCCGAGCACCTTGCGCAGCTCCTCGGGGTCTTTCAGCACGTCGATGTCGCCGAAACGGACGTGACCCTCGGTCGGGGCCTGCAGGGTGGCGATGGTCCGCATCAGGGTCGACTTGCCGGCCCCGTTGGGGCCCAGCAGGCCGTACATGCCCTTGGGCACGGTCAGGCTGACCTCATCGAGCGCCTTGGCGCCGTTCGGATAGACGTGAGTCAGATTCTCGACGATCAGCATGGCTGCTCGAACCCCTTCGAAACGATCCTGTTCCGGCCGAACCTGGCCGGTTACTCCCCCGTCAGCAGTCATGGCGGGGGAGGCCGGAAGGGGCAAGTGAAACAACGGTAACCGCGTAGGGTTTAGAGCACCCAGCTGGCGGTATCGCCGGTGACGTCGCCGTTGATCTTCAGCTGGTAGTCGGCCTTGCCGTCGCCGTTCAGGTCGAGCTTCAGGGTGGTGATCCCGCCGGCGAAGGTCAGGGTCATCTCGCCGGCCTGCTTGCCGAAGGCGCCGACCAGGGTGAAGGCGTCGTCGGCCCCGCCGGCGATGGCGTCGATGGCCGAGAGGTCGATCCAGTCGTTCTCGGCGGCGGAGAAGTCGAAGATCTGGTCGGCTTCCAGGCCGGCGGCGAAGGCGTGGGCGACGACGAAGGCATCCGCCCCGATGCCGCCGCGCATGAGGTCGCCGCCGAGGCCGCCGACGATGCTGTCATCGCCGTCGTTGCCGTTCAGGGTGTCGTTGCCTGCCCCGCCGTCCAGGCTGTTGGCTCCGCTGTTGCCCTGGATGTTGTTGGCCAGGCCGTTGCCGGTTCCGCCCAAGTCGCCCGAGCCCTGCAGCTCCAGCCCCTCGAGATTGACACCCAGCACCCAGCCGTCCAGCGCGGTGCGGACGATGTCGTAGCCTTCGGCGGCCGCCTCGACCGTCTGGTCGCCGGCGGCGTCGACGATGTAGATGTCGTTCTCGGTCCCGCCGGTCATGAGGTCGCCGCCCGCGCCGCCGTCCAGATAGTCATTGCCCGCTCCGCCGGTCAGCCTGTCGAAGCCGGCGCCGCCGTCGAAGCGGTCATTGCCGAGGCCGCCGATCAGGGCGTCCGCGCCAAGCCCACCGTTCAGCTTGTCATGACCCGTGCCGCCATCGATCTGATCATTGCCGTCGTCGCCGTTCAGCACGTCGCCCCCGTCGCCGCCCAGCAGGTCGTCCGCCCCGTCCCCGCCGAACAGGACATCGCCCATCGCCCCGCCGTCCAGGACGTCGTCGCCGGCCAGACCGCTGAGCACGTCGTTGCCGTCCAGGCCGCTGAGCAGGTCGGCCCCGGCCCCGCCATCGTAGCCGTTGGCGCCAGCCGTCCCGACCTCGACCACCGAAGCCGGCGCCGCCCGGCCGTAGATGACGTAGCTGGCGCCGGAGTAATGGCCGTTCGGGTCGGCGCGCGACGCTCCGACGATCAGGTCGTCCAAGCCATCGCCGTTGACATCCCCCGCCGCGGCCACCGAGTAGCCGGTGTAGTCCCAGGCCGCCGCGCCGTTGATCCGGAAGCCGTTGCTTCCATCCAGGTCGGAGAGGTCAAGGTCGGCTTCAAAAAACGGCGAGGCGCTGCCGAACATCACAAAGGCGGCGCCGGGCTCGCCCTTCGAGAAGGTGCCGGGGGCCCCGATGATCAGGTCGCCCAAGCCATCGCCGTTGACGTCCCCCGCTGAGGCCACCGACCAGCCGCTGCGGTCGTAGGTCTCGGCGCCGCCGATCCGGAAGCCATTGCTTCCGTCCAGATCGCCCAAGGCCAAGTCGGCCTCGAACGCCCCCTCGGCGGCCGTGTCCTTGCCGAACACCACATAGCTGGCGCCGGCGCGGCTGCCGATCAGGCCCGCGTACAGGGCTCCGATGATCAGGTCGTCGACCCCGTCGCCGTTGATGTCCCCCGCCGAGGCCACCGAGAAGCCGCTGTTCTCGAAGGCCGCCCCGCCGTTGATGCGGAAGCCGTTGCTTCCGTTCAGGTCGCTTGAGGCCAGCTCGGCCTCGAAGTTCCCCGAGGTGGCCGTATCCTTGCCGAACACCACATAGCTGGCGCCGGAACTGTCGCCGTTCGGATCGGCGTGGGGCGCGCCGATGATCAGGTCGCCCAAACCATCGCCGTTGACGTCCCCCGCCGAGGCCACCGACCAGCCGCTGCGCTCGAAGGGCGCCTCGCCGTTAATCTTGAAGCCGTTGCTGCCGTCCAGGTCGCTCAGGTCGAGGTTGTCCAGGAAGGGGCCGTCGTCGGCGGTATTCCTGCCGAACACCACATAGCTGGCGCCGGCGTCGTACGGCATATTCGGGTCGGCGCGATCGGCCCCGATAATCAGGTCGTCGATGCCGTCGCCGTTGATGTCGCCCGCCGCGGCCACCGACCTGCCACTCAAGTCGCGGTCGGCCTCGCCACTGATCCGGAAGCCGTTGGTTCCCGTCATGCCGGCGAGGTCAACCCAGAAGTCGAACCCGGCGGCGTTGCCGAATACCACATAGCTGGCGCCGGAGCTGGCGGCGTTCGGGTCGGCATAAATGGCCCCGATGATCAGGTCGCCCAAGCCATCGCCGTTGATGTCCCCCGCCGAGGCCACGGACCAGCCGCTGCGGTCGCCTCCAGCCGTACCGGAGATCCAGAAGCCATTGGTTCCGTCCAGGCTGTAGGGATCCAGATTGGCATCAAACCCTGCGGCGTTCCCGAACACCACGTAGCTTGCGCCGGAGTACTGGCCGACGGTGAAAGCCCCCGGGGCTCCGATGATCAGATCGTCGATGCCATCGCCGTTGACGTCTCCCGCCGAGGCGACCGAATGACCGACCTCGTCGCCCGCCACCCCGCTGAACCGAAAACCATCGGCGATGGCGAGAGTGCTGAGTTCGATGACGGCGGCGAAGGGCATGGCGGACTCCGTCGGCGGGCCTTGGGGGATCGTGGCGATCTCCCACCGGCTTGGCCGCGCGCCCGAGGGCGAGGCGGAACCAATCAGAGAAGCCGCCGCCCCGGCAGTGGAAATTTTTGGTGTCTCGCGGCCGGTTGCGAGGTCATGACGGGCTTCGCCGCCAATCCCGGCCGCGCTACAGCAGCCAGCCGCCGCTCTCGCCGGTGACATCGCCGTTGATCTTCAGCTGGTAGTCGGCCTTGCCGTCGCCGCCCACGTCGAGCCTGAGCGTGGTGATGCCGCCGGCGAAGGTCAGGGTCACCTGACCGGCGGCCTTGCTGAAGGCGGCGACCAGGGTGAAGGCGTCGTCCGCTCCGCCGGCGATGGCGTCGATGCCGGAGAGGTCGATGCGGTCGTCCTCGGCGGCGCTGAAGTCGTGAATGAAGTCGGTCTCGAGGGCCGCCGCGAAGGCGTGCGCGACGATGAAGGTGTCCATGCCGACGCCGCCCCGCAGCTGGTCGCCGCCGAGGCCGCCGATGATGATGTCGTCGCCGTCATTGCCGTTGATCGTGTCGTTGCCGGCCAAGCCCGACAGGGTGTTGGCGCCGCTGTTGCCCTGGATGTTGTTGGCCTCGGCGTTGCCGGTTCCGCCGATGGCGGCCGAGCCCTGCAGCTCCAGCCCTTCGAGGTTGGCGCCAAGCACCCAGCCGGGCAGCGCCGTGCGGACGATGTCGTAGCCCTGGCCCGCCGCCTCGACCGTCGTGTCGAGGGCGTTGTCGACCAGATAGACGTCGTTGCCCAGCCCGCCGGCCATCGCATCGGGGCCCGCGCCGCCGTCGAGATAGTCGTTGCCCTCGCCGCCGATGAGGCTGTCGGCGCCCTCGCCGCCCTCGAACCGGTCATTGCCCAGTCCCCCGTCCAGGGCGTCGGCGCCGGCGCCGCCGTTGAGCCTGTCGGCCCCATCGCCGCCGCTCAGCTGGTCGTCCCCCCCATCGCCATTCAGCACGTCCCCATCGGCCCCGCCGATCAGGTCATCGGCCCCGTCGCCGCCATTCAGGGTGTCCGCCCCGCCGCCGCCGATCAGCTCGTCGTCGCCGCCCATCCCGCTCAGCACGTCCCGGCTGGCGCTGCCCGTCAGGGTGTCCGACGACGCCCGACCCACCAGCGTCCCACCGCCGGCGGGCGCGGTGAGGCTGAACCGGCCGTAGATGACGTAGGCGCCGCCGAAGTTGTTGTTGGCCGACGGCGCACCGACGATCAGGTCGCCCAGCCCGTCTTGGTTGAGGTCGCCGGCGGCGGACACCGACACGCCGCTGGCGCCGTAGAGCGCCTCGCCCGCGATCGCGAAGCCCTCGCCGGGCGCGAGATTGCCGACGTCGATGGCGGCCGCGAAGGTCGTCCGGCCGAAGACGACATAGGTGACGCCGCTGTCGCTGTTGGTCCTGGCCGCCCCGACCAGCAGGTCGTCGATCCCGTCGCCGTTCAGATCCCCGGCCGAGGAAACCGAGGTCCCAAGTTGCCCGAAGACGAACGACCGCAGCTTGAAGCCGTCGGTCCCGTCGAGCTGGCTGAGATCGATGGTAGCGTCGAAGCCTCCCGCCTTGCCGAACACCACATGGGCGGTCCCGTTCGCGTATCCGGAGTCCCAGGCGAACATGTTGCCGACCATCAGGTCGTCGAAGCCGTCGCCGTTGACGTCGCCGGCCGACGACACCGCCGCGCCGGTGGCTCCATAGCCGGGGCCGCCCACCATCCGAAAGCCGTTGGTCCCGTCCACGGCGCCGAGGCTGATTACCGGCGCGAAGCCGGTGGTCTTGCCGAACACAACATAGCTCGAGACGCCGCCCACCTGTTGCGACTTGGATCCAATGATCAGGTCGCCGATCCCGTCGCCGTTGATGTCGCCGGCGGAGGCAACGTCGATGCCGGTGTACAGGTCTTGCGGCGCGCCTTCGAGCCGGAAGCCCGTGGTTCCGTCGAGCGCCAGCAGGTTCATGTAGGGGTCAAAGGGCGTCGTCCTGCCGAACACGACGAAGGTGGCGCCGTCGCGGTGATTATTGGCGGTGGAGCCGGGCGCCCCGATGACCACGTCGTCGAGTCCGTCTCCGTTGACGTCCCCAGCCGAGGACACCGACGTTCCCGCGTAGCCGCGATCGGTTCCAGGCGAGGCCTTGAAGCCGTTGGTCCCATCGAGCGCCGAGAGCTGCAGATCGGCCGGAAACCCATCGCTGTTTCCGAAAACCACGTAGGCCGCTCCTGACCAGAACCCGCCGTTGGTGTTGTGATGGTCGCCGATGATCAGGTCGCCGACGCCATCGCCGTTCAGATCGCCCGCCGCCGAGACCGAGAAGCCGCTCGCGTCCCCGTCCTCGCGACGAATACGAAAGCCGGTCTGGCCGTCGATCGTCCCCAGACCGAACTGCGCGGGGAACGGCGTGGCTCGGCCGAAAATCACATAGGTCACGCCTGCCCGGGGCGAGCCGATGACGAGGTCGTCCAGTCCGTCGCCGTTGACGTCCCCGGCCGAGGCGACCGAGCGGCCGAAGTCAGACTGCCAGGAGCGACCGGCGATCTCGAAGCCGTTGGCGCCATTGAGCGCCGACAGTTGAACGACCTGGGTGGGCATTGGCTCGCCTCGCGAAGGGGACGCCGGCCGGCCCGGTTATTCAGCCCCGACAGGGACCCCCGCGCGAGGCAGACCACGGCCGGCCGCCGCCCGGCAGTGTAAATTTTTGGCGCCTTGGCTGATTTCGGGTAGTTGCTATCCCGATGGAACAGTCGGTATGGGCGGGGGCCGGGCGGCGTTGACGGATCTCGCAGCGGCCCGGGCGGCCTATCCACCGCGTGACTTTCCCTCGCCGCCGTTGCCGGCGGCCGACGTCCACGACCTGCGCTTCCTGGTCCTGGAGGTCATCAAGCAGGACGACCTCGACTGGCTGGCGGACCATCCCGCTTTCGCCGACACCGCCCGGCGGACCCTCGGCAACTGGGTGCCGCCCGGGGCCGAGCACCAGGCGATGGGGCGGCTGCTGCGGGACCTGGCGCTGTTCATGGCCGGCAGCTGGGCGCTGCAACTCGACGCCCAGCCGGACGGCATGACCCGCGCCAGCCTTGAGGGGATCATGGCCGACTGGGGGGTGGCCAGCGTCGGGCGGATCGGGGCGATCCTGGTCTATCTGCGGTTGGTGCGGTTGATCGAACCGGTGACGTCCGACGGCGCGGGGATCAAGCGCTATCGCCCCACGCCGGCCTTGCGGCGGATGTTCCAGGAGCGGTTTCGCCGCGAGCTGACCACCTGCCTGCCGGTCATGCCGGGCGTCGCCCGGGTGTTGGCCCGTTGGGATGAGCCGGGCGTCTTCGACGGCTTCATGGTCGCCAACGGCCGGATCCTGCTGGGCAGCCAACAGAGCCTTGAGCCGGGCGCCCCCACGCTCAGCGCCTTCACCCATCACAAGTCGGGCATGACCATCCTTGGCCAGATCATCCTGGCGGCCGGCGCCGACGGACGGTTCCCTCCGCCCGGGCCGGTGCGGCTGAACATCTCCGATCTGTCGCGGATCAGCACCGCCTCGCGCGGACAGGTCAAGAGCGTCATCCGCACGGGCGTCAGGGCCCGCTTCCTGCGCCAGGACGCCGAGGGCCTGACGCATTTTTCCCCCGAGCTGCTCCACCACGTCTCGGCGATGGTGCGCATGTACTGGACCATGATGGCTTGGGCCGGTGACCAGGCTCTGGTCTGGGCCGATGCACGTCCCGGCGCCCCGAACTGAGGTCGACATGAGCCCCCGGCCCGCGCGCTATCCGCGCGCGCCGACATCAGCGCCAGGTGGCCCGGTCCGCTACAGCACCCAATCGCCGCTTTCGCCGGTGACGTCGCCATTGATCTTCATCTGGTAGTCGGCCTTGCCGTCGCCGTTGATGTCGAGCCGCAGGGTGGTGATCCCGCCCGCGAAGGTCAGGGTCATCTCGCCGGCATGCTTGGTGAAGCTGGTCCCGACATAGGTGAAGGCGCCGCCGACGGCGCCGGAGTCGATCGGCGACAGGACGATGTAGTCGCCCTCGGCCGTCGAGAAGTCGTAGACCTGATCGGTTTCCAGCACGGCATTGCCGACGCTTTCCTGGAAGACCACGAAGGCGTCTTCGCCGAGGCCGCCGCGCAGCAGGTCGTTGCCGCGGCCGCCCTGGATGAAATCGTCGCCGTCATTGCCGTTGATGGTGTCGACCCCGGCGGCGCCGAACAGGGTGTTGGAGCCGCTGTTGCCCTGGATGTTGTTGGCCCCGGCGTTGCCGTTGCCATCCAGGTCGCCGCTCCCCTGCAGCTCCAGGCCTTCGACGTTGTCGGCCAGGGTGGTGATGGAGATGAAGGACCGAACGATGTCGAAGCCCTCAAGCGGGTTTTCGTGGACGGCGTCGCCGGTGTTGTCGACGATGTAGACGTCGTTGCCCGTGCCGCCGGTCATGTCGTCGGCGCCCGCCCCGCCGTCGAGGTAGTCGTTGTCGGCCCCGCCGTTGGCCGTGTCGTCGCCGCCGCCGCCATCGAAGCGGTCGAGGCCGACGCCGCCGATCAGGGTGTCGGTCCCGTCGCCGCCGAACAGTTTGTCGGCCCCCGCGCCGCCGGCCATCTCGTCGTCGTCGGCCCCGCCGTCGAGGGTGTCGTTGCCGTTGCCGCCGAAGACGTCGTCGGCCCCGGCCCCGCCCAGCAGGGTGTCGTTGGCGTCGCCGCCGTCGAGGGAGTCGTCGCCGGCCCCGCCATTGAGGATGTCCTTGCCGCCGGCCCCGGTCAGGTCGTCGTCGAAGCCGCCGCCGGTCAGCGTGCCGCCGCCGGGCGCCGCGGTCGCGGTGACCCGGCCGTAGACGACATAGGCCCGGCCGGTGTTGCCGTTGTAGCCGGTGGCGCCGACCAGCAGATCGGCGACGCCGTCGCCATTGAGGTCCCCAAGCGTCACCGCCGCGCCGGCCGCCTCGCCGGCCCCGCCGGTCAGGGTCATGCCGACACCTGCGGTCAGGTCCTCGACGCCCATGGTGGCGGCGAAGCCCGTGCCCCCGAACACCACCCAGGCCGTGCCGGCGTAGTTGGCCCCGCCCGGTCTGGCCCGGAAGCTGCCCAGCACGACGTCGTCGAAGCCGTCGCCGTTGAGATCGCCGCCGCCGCCGACCTCCAGGCCGACCGCGTCGTAGGCCGCCGCGCCGTCGATGCGGAAGCCGTTGTCGCCGTCGAGATCGCCCAGGTCGAAGACCCCGCCGGCGACGCTGGCGGCGCCGAACACCACATAGGCCGCCCCGGTGTAGAAGCCGGCGAACTCGGCCCCCTTGGCCCCGATGACGATGTCGCCGAAACCGTCGCCGTCGACGTCTCCGGCATAGGCCACCGAATAGCCGACCCGGTCATTGGCGGTGTCGGCGTCGATGCGGTAGCCGATGGTCCCGTTGAGGAATCCGACGTTGAGGACGGCCGAGAACGGGTCTTCCGAGCCATAGACGACGTAGGCCGCCCCGCCGTAGGAGAAGGCGCCCGACTGGCTGCTGGCCCCGACGATGACGTCGGCCAGGCCGTCGTCGTTGACGTCGCCGATGGCGACCGAACTGCCCAGCCGGTCGCCGGCGTTGGAGCCGTCGATGCGGAAGCCGTCGCTGCCGTCGAGGTTGGCCAGGTCGATGCCGCCGGGCAGGCCGCCGTCGACACCGAACACCACCCAGGCGCTGCCGGCCTGGGCCGAGTAGGCGTTGCTGAACAGGCTGCCGACCAAGAAGTCGCCGAAGCCGTCGCCGTTGACGTCGCCGCCGGCGGCGACATGGCGGCCCAGCCGGTCGCCCGCCGCCTGGGCATCGATGCCGACACCCTCGGCCGCCGTCATCGCGCCGACGTTGATCACCGCGTTGAAGGCGCTGGTCTTGCCGTAGACGACATAGACGCCGCCGGCGTACGCGCCGGTGTTGGCCAGCCCTGGCGCGCCGATGATCAGATCGTCGATGCCGTCGCCGTTGACATCATCGCCGGCCGCCACGTCGTAGCCGACCAGGACGCCCGCGGAATCACCCTCGATGCGGAAGCCGTTGGTTCCGTCGAGACTGCCAAGCGCGATGTTGGCCGGCAGGCCCTGGGCGTTGCCGAACACGACAAAGACGCCGCCGGTGTTGCCGCCATAGGCCCCGTCGAAGGCCCGGGCCCCGATGATGAAGTCCCCGAAGCCGTCGCCATTGAGGTCGCCGGCCGCGGTCAGCGACCCGCCGGTGAACTCGAAGCTGTATGTGCCGGTGGCGATCGTGCCGAGACCGGCGGGGAAGGCGGCGAGATTTACAGTGGTCGGCAATCCGGGCATGGCGAGGCTCCCCGCGGGCGCGCGGGGCGGTCGATGCAGCCTCGCTGGCGCCCGCGGGGCCGACCGAACAACGTTTTGTTAACCCTGTCGACGACCAGGGCGCTCAAAATGAGTGGGGCCCCGGGCCGCTAGAGCGCCCAGCCGGCGCTGTCGCCGGTGACGTCGCCGTTGATCTTCAACTGGTAGTCGGCCTTGCCGTCGCCGTTCACATCGAGCCGCAGGGTGGTGATCCCGGACGCGAAGCTGAGGGTCATTTCGCCGGCGTTCCTGGTGAAGGTCGCGCCGACGTAGGTGAAGGCGTCATCCGCGCCGCCGGCGATGGCGTCGATGAAGGACAGGTTGATGAGGTCGCCCTCGGCGGTGGAAAAGTCGTAGATCTGGTCGGTCTCGAGCGTCGGGCGGGCGATGCTTTCCTGGAAGATGTAGAAGTCGTCCTGGCCGAGGCCGCCCCGCAGCAGGTCGTTGCCCAGGCCGCCGGCGATGACATCGTCGCCGTCGTTGCCGTTGATGGTGTCGACGCCGGCCTGGCCCTGCAGCAGGTTCTCGCCGCTGTTGCCCTGGATGTTGTTGGCCAGGGCGTTGCCATAGACGCTGTTGTGGCCGCTGCCGGTGAGTTCGGCGCCCTCGATGTTGTCCTGCATGGTCAGTTCGCGGTCGGCGCGGACGATGTCGTAGCCGCCGTCGGCAGCCTCGACGACATCGTCGTAGTCGCTCCAGCCGAGGATGTAGATGTCGTTGCCCAGGCCGCCGGTGAGGGTGTCCTGGCCATCGCCGCCGTCGAGGGTGTCGGCGCCGTCGCCGCCGGTCAGGCTGTCGTTGTCGTCGCCGCCGCTCATGCGGTCGTTACCAAGGCCGCCGACCAGGGTGTCGATGCCGGCCCCGCCGTTCAGCTTGTCGTGGCCCGTACCGCCGTCCAGGGCGTCATCGCCATCGTCGCCGTTCAGCACGTCGCCGCCGTCCCCGCCCAGCAGATCGTCGGCTCCGGCCCCGCCGTTCAGGATGTCGCCCATGGCGCCGCCGTCCAGGACGTCGTCGCCGGCCATGCCGCTGAGCACGTCGTTGCCGTCCAGCCCGACCAGGCTGTCATGCGAGGCCCCGCCGGCCCGGGCCTCGTTCGCCGCCGTGCCGGTGAAGTCGACGCGGCCGTAGACCACATAGCTGGCGCCGGAGTTGATAAGCCCGCCGGCGTCGGCGCTGCCGGCCCCGATGATCAGGTCGTTAACACCGTCGCCATTGACGTCCCCCGCCGAAGCCACCGACCAACCGCTGGAGTCACCCAATGCCACGCCGTTGACCCGGAAGCCGTTGGTTCCGTCCAGGGCGCCCAGGTCCAGGTTGGCCGCGAAGCCGGCGGCGTCGCCGAACACCACATAGCTGGCGCCGGAGCCGGCGCCGTTCGGGTCGGCCTCCGTGGCTCCGATGATCAGGTCGTCGATCCCGTCGCCGTTGACGTCTCCCGCCGAGGCCACCGAGAAGCCGCTCTGGTCGCTCGCCGCCGCGCCGCTGATCCGGAAGCCGTTGGTTCCGTCCAGGGCGCCGAGGTCCAGGCTGGCCGCGAAGCCGGCGGCGCTGCCGAACACCACATAGCTGGCGCCGGTGTTGCCCACCCCGGCGCTCCTGGCCCCGATGATCACGTCGCCCAAGCCATCGCCGTTGACGTCTCCCGCCGAGGCCACCGCGTAGCCGCTGAGGTCGTCTCCCGCCACGCCCTCGATCCGGAAGCCATTGGTCCCGTTCAGGGCGCTGAGGTTGAGATTGGCCGTGAAGGCCCCCACGGTGTCCCGGCCGAACACCACATAGCTGGCGCCGGCGTTGTACATCGCGTTCGGGTCAGCCCCGAAGGCCCCGACGATCAGATCGTCGATGCCGTCGCCGTTGATGTCCCCCGCCGAGCCCACCCAGACGCCACTGCAGTCGTACGCCGCCACGCCGCTGATCCTGAAGCCTGTGGTCCCGTCCAGAGCGCTGAGGTTGAGCTCGCTCGTGAAGCCTGCAGCGTTGCCGAACACGACATAGCTGGCTCCGGCGGTATCCAGCGCGTTCGGGTCGGCGAACCAGGCCCCGATGATCAGGTCGTCGGTCCCGTCTCCGTTGACGTCTCCCGCCGAGGCCATCGACCAGCCGCTGAGGTCGCCTGCCGTCGCGCCGTTGATCCGGAAGCCGTTGGTTCCGTCCAGGGCGCCCAGGTCCAGGTTGGCCGCGAACCCGGCGGCGCTGCCGAACACCACATAGCTGGCGCCGGCGTCGGACTCTGCGTTCGGATCGGCGGACGGGGCCCCGATGATCAGGTCGTCGATGCCATCGCCGTTGATGTCCCCCGCCGAGGCCACCGACAAGCCGCTCTGGTCGCCCGCCGCCGCGCCGCTGATCTGGAAACCGTTGGTTCCGTCCAGGGCGCTCAGGTCGATGTTGGCCGCAAAGCCGGCGGCGCTGCCGAACACCACATAGCTCGCCCCAGAATAGATGCCGTTCGGGTCGGCGAGCGCGGCGCCGATGATCAGGTCGTCGATGCCGTCGCCGTTGACGTCGCCCGCCGAAGCCACCGACCGGCCGCTGTAGTCGCCCGCCGCCTCGCCGCTGATCTTGAAGCCGGTGATCCCGTCGAGGGTGCTGAGATTGATCGAGGCGGCGAAGACCATGGGGACACTCCTGTCGGACGCAGCCCCCTCGGCCCCCCGATTTGAGCCCCCTCAGAACACGGATACGCCGGCTCCGGCAGTGGAATAAATTTGAACGATTTTCCCCGCCTGGGCGAGGCCGAGAGCCGGATTCTCCTGCCGGGCTCTAAACCAAGGCGAAACGGTTGGCGCCTAAGCTTGCAGCCTCAAGCAGTCATCCGAGACCCCGTTCCGTGCAGATCGACGTCGTCCGTCCCGAGGAGCTGACCGCCGCCCAGGTGGAGCGTTGGGCGTCGCTGCAGGCGGCGCAGCCCCACTGGCACAGCCCCTTCCTGTCGCCCTGGTGGGCGCAGGGCGTGGCGCGGGCCCAGGGCGACAAGGCCAACGTCAAGGTCGCCGTGCTGAGCGAGGCCGGCGAGGCCGCCGGCTTCATGGCCGCCAAGGTCGGGGCCATGACCGCCATGCCGGTCGGGGCGCCGATGTGCGACTACCAGGGCATGGTCACGGCGCCGGGCGTGCGCTTCGATCCGGTCCGGCTGGTCGAGGCCTTCGGGGTCGGGCGGCTGGACTTCTCCCATATGCTGGGCTGCCAGGCCGATTTCGCCGGGACCTTCAAGGGCACGCAGCCGAGCTTCGCCATCGACATGCCGGATGGCTATGAGCCCTATGCCCAGGCCCGCCGCGAGGCCGGGGTCGGCATCCTCAAGGACTGCGACAAGAAACGCCGCAAGCTGGAGCGTGAGGCCGGGGCCCCGGTGTTCACCGCCTTCTCGCGGTCGAAGGCCGACTTCGACCAGCTGATGGCCTGGAAGAGCCAGCAGTGGAAGGCGACCGGCCAGACCGACGTGCTGGGAACCGGCTGGACCAGCCGCCTGGTGCGCGACCTTTTCCAGAGCCGCGATCCGGAATACGGCGGCATCCTCTTCACCCTGCATGTCGGCGACAAACTGGCGGCGGCGCAGTTCAACCTGCGGGCCCACGGGACGATCAACAGCTGGCTGATCGGCCACGATCCGGCCTTCGAGCGCTGGAGCCCCGGCATGATCCTGTTCCAGGACATTCTGCGCTGGATGGATGGCACGCCCTACCGGCGGCTGGACCTGGGGGCCGGCGACTACCGCTTCAAGCGGGAGTTCTCGAACGTCATCACCCCGGTCAGCCACGGCTTCGTCGGGGCCGCCTCGCCGGTCGCCCTGGTGCGCCAGGCGGCCTACGCCCTGCGCAGCGCGGCCGAGGCCCTGCCGCTCGGGCCGGTGTCGGAACTGCCGGGCAAGGCCATGCGGCGGCTTGACCTGATCCGCGGTTTGCGGTGAAGCCTCCGGCTTAATCTTTCACTTGGTCGCGTGACAGCCGCCGGAACCGGTATCCACTTCCGGCTGTCACGCTCCCGCACGAAGCCCTGTAAATGACCCTCCACATCGACGACATCCGCGCCGCGGCCGCCCGGCTGGCCGGCCATATCGAGCGCACGCCCTGCCGCTATTCGAAGACCCTGTCGGAGATTACCGGGGCGCAGGTGTGGGTAAAGTTCGAGAACCTGCAGTTCACCGCCGCCTACAAGGAGCGCGGGGCGCTCAACAAGCTGCTGCTGATGAGCGAGGCCGACAAGGCCAAGGGTGTCATCGCCGCCAGCGCCGGCAACCATGCCCAGGGGCTGGCCTATCACGCCACGCGCCTCGGCGTGCCCTCGACCATCGTCATGCCCAAGGGCACGCCCTTCGTGAAGGTCGAGCATACCCGCGCCCACGGGGCCAATGTGGTCATCGAGGGCGAGACCTACGACGACGCCTATGCCCACGCCATGCTGCTGAAGGCCGAGCGCGGCCTGACCTTCGTGCATCCCTTCGACGATTTCGAGGTCATGGCCGGCCAGGGGACCATCGCCCTGGAGATGCTGGAGGACGTGCCGGACCTGGAGGTCCTGCCCGTGCCGATCGGCGGCGGCGGGCTGATCAGCGGCGTCGGGGTGGCGGCCAAGGCGCTGAACCCGGACATCCGCATCATTGGCTGCGAGCCGGCCATGTATCCCAGCTTCACCGCCAAGATGCGCGGCATGAACGGCCAGGCCGGCGGCCAGACCATCGCCGAGGGCATCGCCGTCAAGCAGGTCGGCGAGCTGACCTATTCGGTGACCCGGCCGATGGTCGAGGACGTGCTCTTGCTGGAAGAGCCGTTCATGGAACGGGCCGTGGCCCTCTACTGCAATGTCGAGAAGACGGTGGTCGAGGGGGCCGGAGCGGCGTCGCTGGCGGCGCTGCTGGCCTATCCGGAGCGGTTCCGGGGCAAGAAGTGCGGCCTGATCATCACCGGCGGCAACATCGACACCCGGCTCCTGGCGTCGGTGCTGACCCGCGAGCTGGTGCGGGCCCAGCGGATCATCTCCCTGCGCATCGTCGGCGACGACCGGCCGGGGCTGCTGGCCACCGTGTCCCGCGTGATCGGCGAGATGGGCGGCAACATCATCGAGGTGGCCCACAACCGCCTGGCCCTCGACGTGCCGGCCAAGGGCGCCGAGTTCGACGTCATGATCGAGACCCGCGACGCCCAGCACACCCAGGAGATCATGGACGCCCTGCGCGAGTGTGGGTATCCGCCGCGGGTGGTCTAGGGGCCCACAATCGCTGTCATCCTCCGGCCGTGCGCAGCACGGACCGGGGGACCCAAGGCGGCTCTTGAAAGACTCCCGAGAGTCATAACGCGGACAGTTGGGTCCCCCGGTTCCCGCTTCGCGGGCCCGGAGGATGACAGAGTTTATGAAACCCGCTACTCGCCGCTGACCACAGTGAGACCGCCCATGCGCCTGATCCCCGTCATCCTCGCCGCTGTCGCCGCCCTGTCCCTGGCCGGCTGCGACAACGAGCGGCTGGCCCGCAAGAACGCCGAGGAGGGCGAGACCTTCCTCAAGGAGAACGCCACCAAGCCGGGCGTGCAGGTGCTGGAGGACGGCATCCAGTACATCGTCGTCAGCTCGGGCCCGGTCAGCGGCCTGAAGCCGAAGAAGGGCGACGAGCTGAAGGTCCATTACGAGGGCAAGCTGCTCAACGGCAACGTCTTCGATTCCAGCTTCGAGCGCGGGGCGCCGGCCATCATGCCGCTGCAGAACCTCATCCCGGCCTGGATGGAGGTGATCCCCAAGATGCGGCCGGGCGACGAATGGATCATCTACGTGCCGGCCGAAGAGGGCTACGGCAAGGAAGGCTCGGGCAACATCCCGCCCAACGCCGTGCTGGTCTTCCGCATCAGGCTGCTCGGCGTACTGCCGTCGCGCGGCAACTCGGTGATGGGCTGAGCGGCCATGATCGGTCTCGTCGCCGCCGCCCTTCTGGCCGCCGCCCCGGCGGACGGCTTTCTGGAACGCAACGCCGGCCGCCCGGGCGTGCGGGTGCTGCCCGGCGGCATCCAGTATCGGGTCATCGAGGCGGGCCCCAAGGGGGCGGTCAGGCCGCGTCCGCAGGACAAGGTCACCGTCCACTACGAGGGACGCTTCCTCTCCGGCGGCGTGTTCGACAGCAGTTTCCCGGACGGCAAGCCGGTCACCTTCCCGCTGCGGGGCCTGATCCCCTGCTGGGTCGAGGTGTTGCCGAAGATGCGGGTCGGCGACGAGTGGATGATCTTCTGCCCGTCGGACACGGCCTACGGCCCGGCCGGCGCGGGCGGCGTCATCCCGCCGAACACCACCCTGGCGTTTCGCATCCGTCTGCTGGGCGTGACGCCTAGTCCGTAAACACCACCGTCTTGCGGCCGTTCAGCAGCACCCGGTCCTCCAGGCGCCAGCGCAGGGCCCTGGCCAGGACCCGGCGCTCGATGTCGCGGCCCTTGCGGACCAGGTCCTCGGGGGTGTCGCGGTGGCTGATGCGTTCGACGTCCTGCTCGATGATCGGGCCCTCGTCGAGGTCGCCGGTGACGTAGTGGGCCGAGGCCCCGATCACCTTCACCCCGCGCGCATGGGCCTGGTGATAGGGCTTGGCCCCTTTGAAGCCCGGCAGGAAGCTGTGGTGGATGTTGATGCAGCGGCCCTCCAGCTTGGCGGCCAGGCCATCCGACAGGATCTGCATGTAGCGGGCGAGGACGACGATGTCGGTCCGGGTCTCGCGGATCAGGGCCCAGAGCTGGCTCTCCTGCTCCAGCTTGGTGTCCTTGGTGACCGGCAGGTGGTGGAAGGGCAGGCCCTTCAGGTCGACGTGCGGGAAGGTCTGCGCCGAGTGGTTGGAGACCACCGCCGAGATGTCCATCGGCAGCTCCTCGATGCGCCAGCGGTAGAGGAGGTCGGCCAGGCAGTGGTCGGTCTTCGAGGCCAGGATCATCACCCGGTAGCGCTGGGCCGGGTCGCGCAGGGTCCAGCGCATGGAAAACTCGGCGCCGATGGCGGTGAAGGTGTCGCGCAGATCGTCGGCCGAGGCGCCGTCGGGGTCGAACACCACCCGCATGAAGAAGGCGCCGGTCTCGGCGTCGTCGTACTGCTGGGCGTCGAGGATGTTGCAGTCGCGGCCCGCCAGGAAGGTCGAGACGGCGGCGACGATGCCCCGGCGGTCGGGACAGGCGAGGGTGAGGATCAGGGCGGTCATGTCGGCATGGCGCGTAACGGCCCGGCATAGGCGGCGCAACCCAGTTCCCCTAAAGGCGGCCCGTTCTTCCTTGAGCAAAGGCGCCCTATGTAGGGATCGATGACCGTTTCCCCCGACGTCCTGCACGCCCGCGCCCTCGACATCCTGGCCACCCTGGTCGGTTTCGACACCACCTCGCGCCACTCCAACCTGGCCCTGATCGAATGGGTCGAGGGCTATCTGGCCGATATCGGCGTCGCGTCGCGGCGGGTGAGCAACGCCGACGGCAGCAAGGCCAACCTGATGGCGCGGATCGGGCCGGCGGCGGCCGGCGGGGTGATCCTGTCGGGCCATACCGACGTGGTGCCGGTCGACGGCCAGCCCTGGTCGACCGATCCCTGGGTGCTGACGGAGAAGGACGGCAAGCTCTACGGCCGGGGCAGCGCCGACATGAAGGGGTTCATTGCCCTGGCTCTGGCGGCGGCGCCGGAACTGGCCAAGGCGGACCTGAAGCGGCCGGCCTGGCTGGCCCTGTCCTATGACGAGGAGATCGGCTGTCTCGGCGCCCCGGCGATGATCGAGGCGCTGGCCGCCGAGGAGCCGCCGCCGGCCCTGGCCGTGGTCGGCGAGCCGACCGGTATGGAGGTGGTCGGGGCCCACAAGGGCATCCTCTCGGCCAAGGTCACGGTGACCGGCAAAGAGGCGCATTCCAGCCAGACGCATCTGGGTGTCTCGGCCAACATGGCGGCGCTGAAGCTGATGGGCGAGCTGACGACCCTGGCCGATCGGCTGATCGCGCAGGCGGACCCGGCCTCGCCGTTCGAGCCCAGGCACGCGACCCTGACCATCGGCCTGATCCATGGCGGCACGGCGGTGAACATCCTGGCGCGCAAATGCAGCTTCAGCTTCGACCTGCGCAGCCCGCCGGACCAGGACCCGACGGTGCTGCTCAGCGACTTCTGGGAAAAATGCGCGGCGATGGACGCCGAGCTGAAGGCGCGGTCGGAGGACTGCGGCGTCGAGTGGCAGCTCTACAGCAACGTCCCGCCGCTGGCCTTAGAGCCCGGCGGTCCGGCCGAGGCCCTGGCCCGGCGGCTGGCCGGCGACAACGGACCGCTGCGGGCGGTGTCCTACGCGGCCGAGGCCGGCCAGTTCCAGCGCGGCGGCTTCCCGGTGGTGCTGTGCGGCCCGGGCTGGATCGACCAGGCCCACCAGCCGGACGAATGGATCGAGGTCGCGCAGATGCGGCGCGGGGCGGGGTTCATGGTGCGGTTGGTGGAGGCGTTGTCGGCGGACGAGTGAAACCGCATCCGCCGGCGGAGCATAATCCGGGGACACTATATAGATTTTCGCTGCGCAAGTGGCCGGCGCCAGGTCGAAAATCTATATAGTGTCCCCGGATTATGCGGTGCTCAGGTCAGCGCCAGCAGGCCCAGCCCGACGACCCCCGCCACGATGCGCCACCAGCCGAAGGGGCTGAGGCCGTGTTTGTCGATGAAGCCGAGCATCCATTTGATGACCCCGGCCCCGGAGACGAACGACACCACAAAGCCGATGGCGATCAGCATCAACCCGTCGGGCCGGGCGAAGATCGCTTCTCGGCCGTCCAGGAAGTCGAGGGTGAAGGCGCCGACCATGGTCGGGATGGCCAGGAAGAAGCTGAACTCGGCCGCCGCCCGGCGATCCATGCCCATCAGCACGCCGCCGACGATGGTGGCGCCCGACCGCGAGACGCCCGGGATCATCGACAGGCATTGCAGCAGGCCGACGCCCAAAGCGGTGCGGAAAGGCGTGGCCATGGCGTCGGTGACCTTGGGCGCCGGCCGCCAGCGGTCGAGCAGGATCAGCACCACCCCGCCGACGATCAGCGACCAGCAGACAATCCAGGGGTTGAACAGCACCGCCTTGATGAAGTCGTGCAGCAGCAGGCCCAGGACCACGGCCGGGATGAAGGCGATCAGCACGCTGAGGGCGAAGCGGCGGGCCTCCGGTTTGGTCGGGAGGCCGATGAGCACCGTCCACAGCCGTTGGAAATAGAGGGCGATGACGGCCAGGATGGCGCCCAGCTGGATCATCACCACGAAGGTGTCCCAGAAGCCGGGCTCCAGGCCCAGGGCTCGGCTGGTCAGCAGCAGATGGCCCGTCGAAGAGACCGGAATGAACTCGGTCAGGCCCTCGACGAGGCCGAGAATGATGGCGGACAACCAGTCGGGCATTCAGACGGGCCTCATGACGCGGAAAAGCCTTGTCCCGGCTGGCGTGGATGAAGGCAAGGGGCGGCGCCGAAAATCCTCGGTTCCTGCTTATGGTCTAATTTTAAGACCAATTGTGCCGATTTGGACAGCGTGCGGCGCCGCGTCGCGCGGCATCACCGGATTTTCAGTCCAATAAATAGACCGTCGCATTCTTGTTGCCCAAACGAGTCCCTATGAGCCGTTTCACGCAATTTTCGACCCCGATCGGGGTGGGGACCCTATGGCCGAACGTATGCTGAAGTTCACCGTGATCGACCGCCGCACGCCGGAAAAGCGTGAGGCGTCGGCGCGCGACCGCGATTTCCAGGAAATCTACGCCGACTTCGTCGACGCCAAGGCCAGTGAACAGGCATCGCGCTGCTCGCAATGCGGCGTGCCCTTCTGTCAGACCCACTGCCCGCTGCACAACAACATCCCCGACTGGCTGCGGATGACCGCCGCCGGCCGGCTGCAGGAAGCCTATGAGCTGTCGCAGGCGACCAACGCCATGCCCGAGATCTGCGGCCGCATCTGCCCGCAGGACCGGCTGTGCGAGGGCAATTGCGTGATCGAGCAGTCGGGCCATGGCACCGTCACCATCGGCGCGGTCGAGCGCTATCTGTCCGACAAGGCCTGGGAAGAGGGCTGGGTGCCGCCGCTGGTGGCGGGCCCCGATCGCGGCCAGTCGGTCGGCATCGTCGGGGCCGGCCCGGCCGGGCTGGCGGCGGCCGAGCGGCTGCGCGAGCAGGGCTACCAGGTCACCGTCTATGACCGCTACGACCGTCCCGGCGGCCTGCTGGTCTACGGCATCCCCGGCTTCAAGCTGGAGAAGGATGTCGTCCAGCGCCGCACCGATCGCCTGGCCGACGGTGGCATCGTCTTCAAGCTGAACTTCGAGGTCGGCAGGGACGCCACCCTCGAGGACCTGCGCCGGATGCATGACGCCGTGCTGCTGGCCACCGGCGTCTATGCCGCCAAGGACCTGCCGGTGCCTGGCGCCGGTTCGGCCGGCGTGGTCGCCGCCCTCGACTATCTGACCGCCTCCAACCGCAAGGGCTACGGCGACGCCGTGCCGGCCTTCGACAGCGGCGAACTCGATGCTCAGGGCAAGAGCGTTGTCGTGGTCGGCGGCGGCGACACCGCCATGGACTGCGTGCGCACCGCCATCCGCCAGGGCGCCGAAAGCGTCACCTGCCTCTACCGCCGCGACCGCGAGAATATGCCGGGCTCCCTGCGCGAGGTGGCCAACGCCGAGGAAGAGGGCGTGGTCTTCGAATGGTTGGCCGGCCCTCGCGCCGTCACTGGCGACGCCGGCCAGGCGGTGGGCGTCCGCGCCGCCCGCATGCGGCTGGGCCCCGCCGACGCCTCGGGCCGCCAGTCGCCTGAGCCCATCGAGAACGGCGATTTCGAGATCAAGGCCGACCTGGTGATCAAGGCCCTGGGCTTTGATCCGGAAGACCTGCCGACGACCCTTGGCTCTCCGGACCTGGAGGTCAGCCGGGCCGGAACGGTGAAGATCCATCGCCGGTCCAAGGCGACCAACTTGCCGGGCGTCTATGCCGCCGGCGACATCGCCCGCGGCGCCAGCCTCGTCGTCTGGGCCATCCGCGACGGCTTCGACGCCGCCGCATCGATCCACAAGCAGCTGTCGGCGACGCCGGCGCTGGTCGCCGCGGAGTAGAGACCATGTCCGACGTCCTCGACCTCTACTATCGCAACCGCCAGCTGCTCATCGACGGCCACGCCTACGATCCGTCGATGGAGCGCGACAGCTGCGGCGTCGGCCTGGTCTGCGCCATCGACGGCAAGCCGCGCCGCGAGATCGTCGACCTGGCCATCAAGGCCCTGAAAGCCGTCTGGCACCGGGGCGCCGTCGACGCCGACGGCAAGACCGGCGACGGGGCCGGCATCCTGCTGTCCGTGCCGCAGGCCTTCTTCGAGGAGCAGGTGGCCGGCACCGGCCATGCCCTGCGCCCCGGCCCCATCGCCGTCGGCCAGGTCTTCCTGCCGCGCGTCGACCTCGGCGCCCAGGAGGCGGCCCGGACCATCGTCGAGAGCGAGGCCCTGCGCTTCGGCTTCTACATCTACGGCTGGCGCCAGGTGCCGGTCGACACCTCGGTGATCGGCGAGAAGGCCAACGCCACCCGGCCCGAGATCGAGCAGATCATGCTGTCGCCGCCCCCCGGCCTGGAGGGCGAGGCGCTGGAGCGGGCCCTGTTCCTGGCCCGCAAGCGGATCGAAAAGCGCGTCGCCCAGGCGGCCATCCAGGACTTCTACCTCTGCAGCCTGTCGGCCCGCTCCCTGATCTACAAGGGCATGTTCCTGGCCGAGAGCATCGACGCCTTCTACCCCGACCTGCGCGACGAGCGGTTCGAGGCGGCGGTGGCCATCTTCCACCAGCGCTACTCGACCAACACCTTCCCGCAGTGGCGCCTCGCCCAGCCGTTCCGCATGCTGGCCCACAATGGTGAGATCAACACCATCAAGGGCAACATCAACTGGATGAAGAGTCACGAGATCCGCATGGCCGCCCAGGCCTTCGGAGACTTCGGCGACGACATCAAGCCGGTGGTGCAGCCGGGCGGATCGGACAGCGCCGCGCTCGACAACACCTTCGAGGTGCTGGTCCGGGCCGGCCGCGACGCGCCGATGGCCAAGGCCCTGCTGGTGCCGGAAGCCTGGAACGCCAAGTCCGACGAGCAGATGAAGCCGGAGCACAAGGCGCTCTATTCCTACTGCAACGCCGTCATGGAGCCCTGGGACGGCCCCGCCGCCCTGTGCGCCACCGATGGCCGCTGGGTCGTCGCCGGTAAGGACCGCAACGGCCTGCGCCCGCTGCGGGCGGCGCTGACCGACGACGGCCTGCTGATCGTCGGCTCGGAAGCGGGCATGTGCGGCGTGCCGGACGAGCGGATCAGCCGCAAGCTGACCATCCACCCCGGCCGGATGATCGCCGTCGACCTCTCCGAAGGCCGGATGTTCGGCGAGGAGGAGATCGTCGACGAGCTGGCCATGCGCCATCCCTACAAGGACTGGCTGGGCAACATGGTCGATCTGGAAAAGGAGATCGGCCCCGGGCCCGAGCCGCGCAAATGCGGCCGCGAGGAGCTGACCCGGCGGCAGACGGCGGCCGGCTTCACGCTTGAGGACCTGGAGATGGTCCTCGCCCCCATGGTCGAGGAGGCCAAGGAGGCGGTCGGCTCGATGGGCGACGACGCGCCGCTGGCCGTGCTCAGCGACAAGTACCGGCCGCTCAGCCACTTCTTCCGCCAGAACTTCAGCCAGGTGACCAACCCGCCGATCGATCCCTTGCGGGAGACCGGCGTCATGAGCCTGAAGACCCGGTTCAAGAACCTCGGCAACATCCTGGCCCAGGACGAGGCCCAGACCGACGTCTATGTGCTGGAAAGCCCGGTGCTGACCACCGGGATGTATGTCCGCATCCTCGACTACATCGCCGGCAAGAACCTCAGCGTCATCGACTGCACCATGCCGCTGCCGGCCCCCGAGGCGCGGGCCGGCGATGCGCTGCGGGCCAACCTCGACCGCATCAAGGCCGAGGCCGAAGACGCCGCCCTGCGCGGCTGCTCGACCATCGTCCTGACCGACACCGAGAGCGGGCCCACGCGCGTCGGCCTGCCGATGATCCTGGCCACGGCCGGGGTGCATGCCCACCTGGTGGCCAAGGGGCTGCGGTCCTACGTCTCGATCATCGTCCGCTCGGCCGAGTGCATGGACACCCACTACTTCGCCGTGCTGGTCGGGGTGGGGGCGACGGCGGTCAACGCCTGGCTGGCCCAGGAGAGCTTCCAGGACCGGCTGGAACGCGGCCTGACCGGCGAGCTCAGCCTTCGCGACGTCTGCATCAACTTCAAGACGGCCATCGAGCAGGGCCTGCTGAAGATCATCTCCAAGATGGGCATCGCGGTCATCTCCAGCTACCGCGGCGGCTACAACTTCGAGGCCATGGGCCTGTCGCGCTCGCTGGCGGCGGAGTTCTTCCCAGGCATGCCGTCGCGCATCAGCGGCATCGGCCTGGCCGGCATCGAGGCCAAGACGGTCGACATCCACCGCCGCGCCTGGGAGCCGGGGGCCATCGCCCTGCCGGTTGGCGGCTTCTACAAGGCCCGGCGTTCGGGTGAGGCGCACGCCTTCGAGGCCCGCCTCATCCATACGCTTCAGGCCGCCTGCGATTCCGGCGACTACGAGGCCTACAAGCGCTGGTCGGCCGGCCTGCACCGCCAGAAGGCCAGCCAGCCGCGCCACCTGCTCGACTTCCGCAAGGGGCGCACCCCCGTCGAGCTGGAGGAGGTCGAAAGCGTCAACGAGATCCGCAAGCGCTTCCTGACCCCCGGCATGAGCCTGGGGGCGCTGGGCCCCGAGGCCCACGGGGCGCTGAACATCGCCATGAACCGCATCGGGGCCAAGTCGGTGTCGGGCGAGGGCGGCGAGGACCGGGCCCGCTACCGGCCGCTGCCCAACGGCGACAACCCCAACAGCGCCGTCAAGCAGATCGCCTCGGGCCGCTTCGGGGTCACCGCCGAGTACCTGAACGAATGCCGCGAGATCGAGATCAAGGTCGCCCAGGGCGCCAAGCCCGGCGAGGGCGGCCAGCTGCCCGGCTTCAAGGTCACCGAGATGATCGCCCGGCTGCGCCACGCGACGCCGGGGGTGATGCTGATCAGCCCGCCGCCGCACCACGACATCTATTCGATCGAGGACCTGGCCCAGCTCATCTATGACCTCAAGCAGATCAACCCCGACGCCCGGGTGACGGTGAAGCTGGTCTCGATGACCGGCATCGGCGCCATCGCGGCCGGGGTGGCCAAAGCAAAAGCGGATGTCATCCTGATCGCCGGCAATGTCGGCGGCACGGGGGCCTCGCCCCAGACCTCGATCAAGTACGCCGGCTCGCCCTGGGAACTGGGGCTTTCCGAAGCCAACCAGGTGCTGACGCTCAACAACCTGCGCCACCATGTGACCCTGCGCACCGACGGCGGCCTGCGAACGGGGCGCGACATCGTCATGGCCGCCATGCTGGGGGCCGAGGAGTTCGGCATCGGCACGGCGTCCCTGGTGGCCATGGGCTGCATCATGGTGCGCCAGTGCCATAGCAACACCTGCCCGGTCGGGGTCTGCACCCAGGACGAGGCCCTGCGCGCCAAGTTCACCGGCACGCCGGAAAAGGTCATCAACCTCTTCACCTTCATCGCCGAGGAAGTTCGCGAAATCCTCAGCGACCTGGGCTTCCGCTCCCTGCTGGAGGTGGTCGGCCGCACCGACCTGCTGACCCAGGTCAGCCGGGGCGGCGAGCACCTCGACGACCTCGACCTCAACCCCCTGCTGGTCCGCGCCGATCCGGGCGCCAACCCGCCCTATTCAACGGTCAACGGCCGCAACGCCGTGCCCGACACCCTCGACGCCCAGATCGTCCGCGACGCCGCCCCCCTGCTGCAGCGCGGCGAGAAGATGCAGCTGACCTACACGGTGCGGAACACCGCCCGGGCCATCGGCTCGCGCATCTCCAGCCACATCGTCCGCAAGTTCGGCATGAGCGCCCTGCCCGCCGGCCACCTGACTGTCGAGCTGAAGGGCTCGGCCGGCCAGAGCCTGGGGGCCTTCGCGGTGCGCGGCCTGCGCATCGTCCTGACCGGCGAGGCCAACGACTACGTCGGCAAGGGCCTGTCGGGCGCCACCATCGTCATCAAGCCTTCGCGCCACCTGGTGGCGCCGGAGACCAACGTCATCCTCGGCAACACCGTCCTCTACGGCGCGACCAGCGGCAAGCTGTTCGCGGCCGGCCAGGCCGGCGAGCGGTTCGCGGTGCGCAACTCGGGAGCCACGGCGGTGGTCGAGGGCGTCGGCTCCAACGGTTGCGAGTACATGACTGGCGGCACGGCGGTGATCCTCGGGCCCGTGGGCGAGAACTTCGGGGCCGGCATGACCGGGGGCATGGCCTTCGTGCTCGACCTGGCGGGCCGCTTCCTCGGCACGGTCAATCCCGACAGCGTCGTCGTCCAGCGGCTGGCCTCGGCCCATTGGGAAGAGGTGCTGAAGAAGCTGGTCCGCGAACACGCCCATGAGACCGGTTCGGCCTTCGCCGAGGGCCTGCTGCGCGATTGGGAACGCACCCGGGGCCTGTTCTGGCAGGTCTGCCCGAAGGAGATGCTCGGCCGGCTGGACCATGCCCTGGAGGCGGAAGAAGCGGTGCACGAGCGCGCCTGACCGCCGTTCGGCAGAGGGGAGTTCGTTGAGCGCGTTCAATTCGTTGAGCGATGTTCCGCGACATCCTGTCGCACCATTACCGATTTGTCATCTTCCCGGTCGCACCCCGCCGGGCGGCCCGCTAACCCTTGGGAATGGTAGCGGGCGTTCAGGATACTGCGATGGCGTCGGCGGGGGCCGATCTGGTCAGTCAGGCGATGGCCGCCTTGCAGCGGCGTGATGCCGCGCAGGCGCTGTCGCTGCTCAACCAGGCGCGCGATCAGTCCCCGGACGATCTCGAAATCCTCATGAGCATCGCCCTGGCCCAGCGGGTCAGCGGCGACCTGCGGGCGGCGATCGCCAGCCTCGACCGGGTGCTGATCGCCGATCCCTACCACTTCATGGCCCTGCTCTCGAAGGCGGCCCTGGTCGAACAGCTGTCGGGACCCAAGGCGGCCGCGCCGATCTACAAGAACGTGCTGAAGATCGCCCCGCCGGCCGATCGGCTGCCGCCGGGCGTCGCCGCGCCGATGGCCCGGGCCCGGGCGGTGGTCGAGCAGCAGACCGACCGCCTGGCCCAGCATCTGGACGCCCGGGTCGCCGAGGTGCGCGGCCGGCACGGCAATCAGAGCCTGGGGCGTTTCGACGAGGCGCTGCAGATCCTGTCGGGGCGCAAGCGGGCCTATGTCTCCGAGCCGATCGACTTCCACTACCCGCGGCTGCCGGCGGTGCCCTTCTTCGACCGCTCCCACTTCCCCTGGTTCCCGGAGCTGGAGGCGGCGAGCGAGATGATCCGCGGCGAGCTGGAAGGCGCGCTCACCGCCGCCGACGCCGACTTCGCCCCCTACATCGACTATCCGGCCGGCGCCCCGGTCAACCAGTGGGCGGAACTCAACAAGTCCCGCCGCTGGCGGTCGCTGTGGCTGTGGAAGGACGGGACGCGGCAGGAGGGCGCCTGCCAGCAGTGCCCGAAGACCGCCGAGCTGCTGTCGCGCCTGCCGATGTGCGACCAGCCGGGGTTCGCGCCGACGGCGCTGTTCTCGGCGCTTGAGGCCAGGACCCACATTCCGGCCCACACCGGCTCGACCAACGCCCGGCTGCTGGTCCACCTGCCGCTGATCCTGCCGGGCCCGGCGCGGTTCCGGGTCGGCAACGACATCCGCGAATGGCGGATGGGCGAGGCCTGGGCCTTCGACGACACCATCGAGCATGAGGCCTGGAACGACGCCGACAAGCTGCGGGTGATCCTGATCTTCGACATCTGGAACCCACTGCTCAGCGAGGCCGAGCGGGAGCTGGTCTCGGCGATGATGCTGGCGCGGCAGGACTTCTACGCCAGCTAGACCCCCACCGCCGGCCCGACATACCGCGCCCGCGGCCGGATGAGCCGGCCGCCCGAGCCTTCCTCGACCGCATGGGCGATCCAGCCGGCCGAGCGGGCGACGGCGAACAGTAGGAACGGCGCGTCCTGCGGAAGCCTAAGGGCCTCGGCCATGGCCACCAGGGCGAAGTCGATGTTGGCGCGTTCGCCCGTGCCCGATTCCACCGCGTCCAGCAGGGCGGCGAGGTCCTCCGTGGGCGGGCAGGCGGCCAGGAGGGCCTCCGCGCGCGGGTCGCCCTCCGGATAGAGCGGGTGGCCGAAGCCGGGGGTGGGCGCGGCGCGGGCCAGGCGGCCGGCGACCGTGGCGGCCGGGCCGATGCGGCGCGATTCCTCGACCAGGTTCCAGACCCGGGCCGCCATGCCACCGTGCAGCGGGCCGGAGAGGGCGCACAGGCCCGCCAGCGCCGCCGCCGACAGGCCCGCGCCCGTCGAGGCGGCGACCCTCGCCGCGAAGGTCGAGGCGTTGAGCTCATGGTCGGCCAGCAGCACCAGAGCCCGGCGGATGGCGTCAGCCGCCGAGGGCTGGCCCCAGGCGGCGGCCAGGCGCTCGTGGGCCGGCCCGGTCCCCAGCCCGCCGCAAACCGCGTCGGCGACCAGGTCGAGCAGGCCCGCCCCCTCCAGCGCCAGGGCCAGCGGCGCGCGGCCCCTGGCCGGCGGCTCGGCGGCGGCGCGGGCGGCCAGGGCCGCGAACAGCCGGGCGCGGCCGTCGGGTAGCAAGGGCGGCGCGGTGCGCTCCAGGGTCTTCAGCACCGCGCCATGGCCACCGCGCAGCAGCCTGGCCACGGCCTCTAGCGTCTGCGTCTCGGCCAACTGGGCGGCGTCGCGGCCGCGGTACCAGAGGCGGCCGCCCGAGATGGTGGTGATGGCGCTGGCCAGCACCGGCTCGCCCCAGGCGATGGCGCTCTGGGCGACGGCCGAGGCCTTGCGGCCCCGCGCCCGGCGATCGGTCAGGGCTCCGATGTCGGCGGCGCGATAGAGGCTGCGGCGCGGATCGCCCGGATCGGGCCGGGCGTCGACCCGGCCGCGGCTGACATAGGCGTAGAGGGTCTGAGACCGCACGCCGAGGCGCTGCAGGGCGGTTTCGCGGTCGATCCAGTCGGTTGACATTGATTATATTGATCAAGATTGACGTTGATCAACATTGGGCCGATTTCGACCGCAGAACAAGTTGAAACAAGGGGATCAACACATGTCCGACGGTCTCGAAGACGTCGTCGCCGCCCGCACCGTGCTGTCCGATGTCGACGGCAAGGCCGGCCGCCTGGTCATCCGCGGCTGGACCCTGGACCAGCTGGCCGGGACCACCCGCTACGAGGAGGTCGTGCGGCTGCTGTTCGACGGCTTCTATGACGACCTGCCCGACGACCTGACCGCCGCCCTCGGCCGCGCTCGTGTCGAGGTGTTCAACGAGGTGCAGGCGGTCGACGACGGCCTGCTGGCCCTGGGTCCCGTCGAGGCCATGCGGGCCCTGACCGCCCGGCTGGCCGATGGCGACGACCTGGCCACGGCCCTGCGGCTGATCGCGGCCCCGGCCGTCTTCACCCCCGCCATCGTGCGGCTGCAGGCCGGCGACGCGCCTGTCGCCCCTGACCCGGCGCTGGGCCACGCCGCCGACATCCTGCGCATGCTGCACGGCAAGACGCCGCCGGCCGGCCATCCCGAGGCGCTGGACGCCTATCTGGTCACCGTCTGCGACCACGGCCTCAACGCCTCGACCTTTGCGGCGAGGGTGGTGGCCTCGACCCGGGCCGGCCTGACCAGCGCCGTGCTGGCCGGCATCTCAGCCCTCAAGGGCCCGCTGCACGGCGGCGCACCGGGGCCGGTGATCGAGATGCTCGACGCCATCGGCAAGCCGGAGAACGCCCGGCCCTGGATCGAGGCGGCCCTGGAGCGGGGCGAGCGGCTGATGGGCTTCGGCCACCGGGTCTACCGGGTGCGCGACCCCCGGGCCGATGCGCTGAAAGGGGCGGTGCGGCGCCTGGCCGAGGAGAGCAATCGCCTGCCCGGCCGGCTGGCCTTCGCCGAGGCGGTTGAGACGGCGGCCCTGGCCATCCTCAAGGAACATCGGCCCAACCGGCCGCTGGACGTCAATGTCGAGTTCTTCACCGCCCTGCTGCTGGAGGCCCTGGCCTTCCCGCCGGCCACCTTCACCGGCGTCTTCGCCATGGGCCGCACGGCCGGCTGGCTGGCCCATGCGCGGGAACAGCTGGCGGGCGGACGGCTGATCCGGCCACAGTCGGAATATGTCGGCCCCACGCCGCGTATCGCGGCGTGATTCAAGGAAAGAGGGGCCCCGCATCGCGGCGTAAGCCGCGAAAAGGATTGGGGATCGCGGCGTAGTAAACGACGCGTTAATCCGAATGGGCGCAATGCGGGGACAACTGGCTTAAGTTGTCCCCCTCGATGAGCGTCGAACGCACCCTCTACCACTTCCCCCTCGACCCGGCCTCGCGCCAGGTGCGGCTGGCGCTGGGCGAAAAGCGCCTGGCGTTCAGCGACCAGGTGGTGCGGTACTGGGAAGGGCCGCAGGAGCTGTTCGCCCTCAATCCCTCCGGCGTGCCGCCGGTGCTGGTCGAGGTCTCGGGGGGTGTTCGCGTCGTGGTCTGCGAGGCCCGCGCCATCCTGGAGCATCTGGAAGAGGCCTATCCCGAGCCGCCGCTGCTCGGCCGCGACGCCGCCGAGCGGGCCGAGGCCCGGCGCATCGTCCAATGGTTCGACCGCAAGTTCGACTTCGAGGTGGCTGGCCTGCTGCTGCACGAGAAGATGGAAAAGCGCCTGCTGGGCCTGGGCGCCCCGGCCCTGGCCAACCTGCGGGCCGGCCGTGATGGCCTCAAGGTTCACCTGCAGTATCTCGAAAGCCTGCTGCGCGAACGCGACTGGCTGGCCGGCAAGCGGGTGTCGCTGGCCGACTTCGCCGCCGCCGCCTACCTGTCGGTGATCGACTATTTCGGCGACGTGCCCTGGCGCGATTTCCCGGCCGCCCAGACCTGGTACATGAAGCTGAAGTCGCGGCCCTGCTTCCGGCCGCTGCTGGCCGACCGCTGGCCGGGCCTCGCCCCCGCCGCCCACTACGACGACCTGGACTTCTGACCCGGCGCTCGCCGGAGTATGGAGACGGCCGTGACCGCCGCCCCTCCCTTCAAACCGACCCAGGCGCCCGTGGAGGCCATCCGCGCCCGCGCCGCCTGGCTGGGCTTCGACGCCTGCGGCATCGCCTCGGCGGCCGATCCCTGGCCGGCGGGCGCGCGGCTGGAACAGTTCGTCGAGGCGGGCCGGCATGGCGACATGGCCTGGATGCAGGAGACCTTGGACCGGCGGGTGCATCCGACGGCGATGTGGCCGCAGGCGAAGAGCGCCGTGGTCGTGGGCCTGTCCTATGGCCCCGATAGCAATCCACTGGAGGGTCTGGCGCGGCGCTCGAACGGGCTGATCAGCGCCTATGCCCGGGGCGACGACTACCACGCCCTGATCAAGGGCCGCCTGAAGAACCTCGGCGGCTGGATCAAGGCCAAGTACGGCGGCGAGGTGAAGGTGTTCATCGACACCGCCCCTCTGATGGAAAAGCCGCTGGCTCAGCGGGCGGGCCTGGGCTGGCAGGGCAAGCACACCAACCTCGTCTCGCGCGAGCTGGGCAGTTGGCTGTTCCTCGGCTCGGTGCTGACCAGCCTGGAGCTGCCGGCCGACGCGGCCAGCGAGGACGCCTGCGGGACCTGCCGCGCCTGCCTCGACATCTGCCCGACCAACGCCTTCCCGGCGCCGTTCCAGCTCGACGCCCGGCGCTGCATCTCCTACCTGACCATCGAGCATGAGGGGCCGGTCGAGGCGGCCCTGCGGCCGGCGCTGGGCAACCGCATCTACGGCTGCGACGACTGCCTGGCGGTCTGTCCGTGGAACAAGTTCGCCGTCGAAGCGCGCGAAGTGGGGCTGCAGGCGCGGGCCGAGCTTGAGGAGCCGGCGTTGGCGGACTTGGCGCGACTCGACGAGGCGGGGTTCCGGCGGCTGTTCCGCAAGAGCGCGGTGACGCGGATCGGGCGCGACCGGCTGGTCAGGAATGTGCTGTACGCGGCGGGGAACAGCGGCGACCTGGCGCTGGTTCCGGAGGTCGAGGCGCTGTTGGGGGATGCCAACCCGGTGGTGCGCGGGGCGGCGGTCTGGGCATTGAGGCGGCTCGTACCGGAGCGATCGGAGGCGTTGCGGGGGGCGGTTGTGGAGAGCGATCCGTCCGTGCTGGCCGAATGGGCCTGACCTCCCTCCCCTTTATGGGGAGGGACGACGGCGAAGCCGTCCGGGTGGGGAAGTCGGATGCAGCGCGCTTCGTCACGCGAGTACCCCACCCTGCGAGGCTTCGCCTCGCTGTCCCTCCCCATAAAGGGGAGGGAGGGTGCTAGTACGCCCCCTCAGGCGTCGCCGCGTACTGGCCGCCTTTGCGGTAGCGGTAGAGGTAGGCTGGGACGACCGCCTCGATGGACTTGGGCGTGATGCCGAAGGCGGCGAGGCCGTCCCCGGTGGTCACCACATTGTCCGTCCGCAGCAGTTCCACCTGATCGCTGGTGATCGGCGGCGCGATGACCATGCCGGCGAGGTCGCCGGCCATGCCCAGCAGTCCGGCGATCGGGAACGGCACCGGCGCCAGGATGCGCCTGCGGCCGGTCTCGGTGCAGACGAAGGCCATCAGCGACTTGAAGTCATAGACGGCCGGACCGCCCAGCTCGACGGTCTGGCCGGCGAAGGCGTCGCTCGCGGCGGCCTGGGCGATGGCGGCGGCGAGGTCGCCGACGTAGATCGGCTGGAACTTCGTATGGCCGCCGCCGATCAGCGGCAGGGCCGGGCTCAGCGCCGCCATCAGGCCGAAGCGGTTGAAGAAGTGATCCTCCGGCCCGAACACGATCGAGGGGCGGACGATGACGGCGCCCGGGAAGACCTCGCGCGCGGCGGCCTCGCCCTCGGCCTTGGAGCGGGCGTACTTGGCCTCGCCGTTGGCATCGGCGCCGATGGCCGAGACCTGCACCAGGCGTTTGGCGCCGGCCAGGGCGGCGGCCTCGGCGATGTTGCGGGCCCCCATGCCGTGGATGGCCAGGAACCGCTGGCGGCCGCTCTCGCGCATGATGCCGACCAGATTGATGACCGCCTCGGCGCCATCGACGGCGCGGGCGATGGAGGCCTTGTCGCGGATGTTGGCCTGGACCACCTCGATCTGGCCGACGTCGCCCAGCATCCGCAGGCGATAGCCGCGTCCCGGCTGGCGGGCGGCGGCGCGGACCCGCAGGCCCTTCTTGGCCAGGGCGCGAACCACCTGCCGGCCGATGAAACCGGTGCCGCCGAAAACCGTGACCAGACCTTGCATGGCGTCGCCTATCTCTTGAACTGCGGCGGGCTTAGACGACGGCGAGGATATTCGCAATCTCGGCCATTGACCGCACCGAAAGCCTGCCGTAATGAGCGCGCCTTCGCGGCGATCCCACAAGGATCGATGGCGGGCCCAGGTGGCGGAATTGGTAGACGCGCTGGCTTCAGGTGCCAGTGACTTAACGGTCGTGGAGGTTCGAGTCCTCTCCTGGGCACCACCCCTTCTCTCTTAAACTCGCAGGCGCCGGCCTTTATGGTATGACGCGCCTCACGATGCATTAGAGCCTGTCGGGGCGGCGGAACCGCATACACTTCCGCCTGACAGGCTCCCCGAGAGAGAACCACTTGGCCAATCACCTTCACATCGGCGACCTGCCCGCCGGCCTGTTCGCCGGCGCCACAAGCCTCGCCATCGATTCCGAGACCCTGGGTCTGCGCTTCCGGCGCGATCCCCTGTGCCTGGTGCAGATATCGGCCGGCGACGGCGACGCCCATATGGTCCAGCTGAACCGCGAGACCTACGACGCCCCCAACCTCAAGGCCCTGCTGACCGATCCGTCGGTGGTCAAGATCTTCCACTTCGGCCGCTTCGACATCGCCATGTTCGAGCTGCACCTGGGCGTCGTCACCACCCCGGTGTGGTGCACCAAGATCGCATCCAAGCTGGCCCGCACCTACACCGACCGCCACGGCCTCAAGGACGTGGTCAAGGAGACGGTCGGGGTCGACCTCTCCAAGGCCCAGCAGTCGAGCGACTGGGGCGCCGCCACCCTGACCCCCGAACAGCTGGCCTACGCCGCCAGCGACGTCCTCTACCTGCACGCCGCCAAGGCCAAGCTGGAGATGATGCTGGCCCGCGAGGGCCGCACCGCCCTGGCCCAGGCCTGTTTCGACTTCCTGCCCGCCCGCTCGACCCTCGACCTGGCCGGCTGGGAAGAGACCGACATCTTCGCTCACAGCTGAATCGTCCCTATCTAGGACCCTGATGACCGCCGCCGCCGCCACCATCCCCCACAACCGCCTCGAGGCCTGGCAGCGCCGCTCGGCCGTCATCCGCGTGCTGCGCTGGTTGCTGCCGGCCCTGATGGGGGCGCTGGTCATCGCCCTGGCCGGCTATTTCACCCTCAGCTCCATCCGCGCCGGCGCGCAGAAGCCCAAGATCACCGCCACCGAGATCAAGCTGGTCGGGGCCCGCTTCATGGGCCGTATGGCCGACGGCCGCAGCTTCCTGATCGGGGCCGGCTCGGCGGCGCGCAGCGATGCGGTGATGGAACAGGTGGTGCTGACCGATCCGGTGCTGACCCTCGGCGGCGAGACCGGCGCCCCGTCGCGGATGACCGCCAGGCGCGGCGTCTATGACGAGAAGACCCGAATCCTGCGTCTCAGCGGCGACGTGCGCATCGATAACGGGCAAGGCCAACGTGTCGCCACGAACGACAGCATAATCGACACCCGGACGGGGAAGATCAGCGGCCAACAGGGTTTTGTCGGCGATGGCCCGCTTGGCCAGGTTAAGGCAAACTCCTATGACGTGGATCGTGATACCGGTCGGGTGACCATGAAGGGCCGGGTCCGGGCCCGGATCGAGAAATAAGGCAGATGATGCGCAAGCTGACGATGATGGCGGCCGGGACGGTCGCGCTGGCTCTGGCGGGAACCGCCCAGGCGCAGATCGCGCCGCGCTCCAACGCGCCCGTGGATATCGCCGCCGACCAGTCCGACTTCCTGACTCAGGAATGCCGTTCGATCTGGAAGGGCGATGTCGAGGCCCTGCAGGCCCGCACCCGGCTGCGCGCCCAGACCCTGAACGTCTATGCGGTCAAGAAGGGCGACGAATGCGGCGAGACCGATCGCCTGGTGGCCGAAGGGAACGTCTACTACGTCGAGCTGGACCGCACGATCCGCGCCGACACCGCCGTCTACACCGCCCGCGGCGAGACCATCACCCTGACCGGCAATGTCGTGGTCGTGCAGGGCAAGAGCGTCGCCCGGGCCGAGAAGGTGGTCATCAACCTGCAGACCGGTCAGTCGCAGATGTTCGCCGGCTCCAAGGGTCGCGGCAGCAAGAACCGCGTGCGCGGCGTCTTCTACCCGACCGGAAACCCCGGCTGAGCATGAAGGACGCCCCCCAGCCGCTGGGCCAGGCGACAGGCGCCGGCCTCGTCGTCGAGAGCATCGGCAAGCGCTTCGGTGATCGCCAGGTCGTCAAGAACGTCTCCCTGCGCCTGGCGCGGGGCGAGGTGGCCGGCCTGCTGGGCCCCAACGGGGCCGGCAAGACCACCTGCTTCTACATGGTCACCGGCCTGATCCCGGTCGACCACGGCCGCATCCTGCTCGACGGGGCCGACATCAGCGCCCTGCCGATGTACCAGCGCGCCCGGCTGGGCGTCGGCTACCTGCCGCAGGAGGCCTCGATCTTCCGCGGGCTGACGGTCGAGCAGAACGTCATGGCGGTGGTCGAGATGCGCCTGCCCGACCGCGATCAGGCGGTCCGCACCACCACCGAACTGCTGGAAGAGCTGCGCATCGAGCATCTGCGCGCCGCCCCGGCCATTTCGCTGTCGGGCGGTGAGCGCCGGCGGGTGGAAATCGCCCGGGCCCTGGCCTCGGAGCCGGCCTTCATGCTGCTCGACGAGCCCTTCGCCGGCATCGACCCCCTGGCCATCGCCGACATTCGCGAGGTCATCGGCTACCTGAAGGGCCGCGGCATCGGCATCCTGATCACCGACCACAACGTCCGCGAAACCCTCGACATCATCGACCGCGCCTCGATCATCCACGCCGGCGAAGTGCTGTTCGAAGGCTCGCCGCAGGAGATCATCGACGATCCGGAAGTGCGGCGGGTGTACCTGGGCGAACGGTTCGGGCAGCCGGTGAACGTTTAGGGTTGGGCGGAGCAGACGTCGCGCGCTCCCTCCCCTTTATGGGGAGGGTGTCACGCGTAGCGTGACGGGTGGGGAAGTCGGATGAAGGGCGCTAATCGCGAAGGTTGGCGCCCTTTCACTTGAGTTCCCCACCCTGCGAGGCTTCGCCTCGCTGTCCCTCCCCATAAAGGGGAGGGAGGGGCTAACCCGCTACCCCTCCAACTCCTTCAACAACGCCGGATCCCGCCGCGCCCGCAGCGCCAGGTCATCCGCGTCGTCGCGCCCCTCCATGTCCAGCATGTCCCGCAGGCGCGGAATCCGCTGCGCCGCCTCCTTCAGGTCCACGTCGTCGACCGCGTTGGCCTTCAGCGCCGTCGCCACGATGTGCTTGCAGATCAGCCTGGAGTCCTCGAAGTCCGGACAACCACAGACCGCGTCCCGCCCGTCGGCCGCCTTCATCTCGACCACATAGGCGATGCCCCGCTCGCCCATCACATGGGCCAGCACCCCGCCGGGACCATAGTCGACCAGCTCCACCCAGCCATGGCCGAAGTAGTTCTCGCCGCGCATCACCCGGGCCTCGGGGACGCCGTCGGTCAGGGCGGGGATATCGAACAGCTGGCTCATCGGGCGAATCTAGCCGATTCGTTCACCCTTCGTCCTCGACCCGGTGCATGTCGTCGTCCGACAGGCCGAAATGATGCCCGATCTCATGCACCAGCACATGGGTGATCAGCTCGCCCAGAGTCACATCCCCCCGCTCCGCCCACTCGTCGAGGATCGGCCGGCGGTAGAGGAAGATGCGCGGCGGCAGCGGGCTGGGGTCGAACACCGAGCGCTCGGTCAGGTCGACGCCGTGGTAGAGGCCGGTCAGTTCGAAGACGTCCTCGATGCCCAGCGCCGCCAGGGTTTCGTCGTCAGCATAGTCGTCGATGCGGACCACCGCTTCCTTGGCCAGCCGGCGGAACGGCTCGGGCAAGCCGTCGAAGGCGGCCTGCGCCAGCACGGCGAAATCATCCAGCGAGGGAGCGGCGGCGTTGGTCCAGGCGTTCATCCGTCTGATATGGCTGCTGCGCCCGTCAGGCGGAAGTGTTTGCGGTTCCGCCGCCCGGACGGGCGCAGCAAACCAAGGCGCGTCCATTCGCCAGCGGCCTCTTCGCCCGAAGCAGGTTACAGGCGTAGGGTTAACGGTGATTCGAGGGGCAAACTTCCATTGGGTCCATCCGACCTGATCCTCGCGGCGGCGACCGGTTCGGTCAGTCTGGCGATCTGCGCGACCCTGTGGGCGGTGGCTCAGCGCAGGGCCGGTGACGCGCGCGCCAAAAGCCTCGAAGCCCAGATCGACCAGCTGACCGCCGGCGCCCAGGCCGCCCGCGCCTCGGCCGAGGCCTTCGACTGCGCCCTGGTGGTGGTCGACGACGGCGTCGCCCGGCTGGCCTCGGGTGAAGAGGCGCTGGCCGCCTGCGCCGCCGCCTTCGACCTGGAGGACGACGATCCACAGGCCCTGATGGAGGCGATGATCGGCGCCGACACCGATCACGCGCGCCGCCTGCGCGCCCTGACCGAAAAGGGCGAGGCCTGCGCCTTCGAGGCCCGCGGGCCGTTCGGGGCCGTCTCGGTCGAGGGCCGCGCCGCCGGGGCCCAGGCCTGGTTGCGGCTGACCGCCCTGGCCGCCGGCGAGGCCGCCCTGCCGACCGCCGCCCGGCTGGCGTCGTTCCTCGACGGGATGGGCGAGCCGGCCTGGATCGCCGCCGCCGACGGCTCCGTGCAATGGGCCAACAAGCTGTGGCTGGAGGCGGTCGCCGCCGAGGACCTGGCCGACGCCGTCACCCGCAAGCTCAGCCTCGATCCCGAGGCCGACGCCCTGGCCCGCGAGGCGGCCGAGAGCGGCGAGCGGCGCGAGACCGTCAAGCGCATCACCATCGGCGGCCGTCGGCGGGCTCTCAAGATTCGCGCCGCCCCGCTGGAAGGCGGCGATGTCGCCATGTCGGCCCGCGACCTGACCGAGTCCGAGGATATCCGCGAGGCCCTCAAGCGCCACGTCGCCGCCCACGACGAGACGCTGAACCACATCGCCGAGGCCGTCGCCATCTTCAGCCGCGACCGCCGCCTGGCCTTCCACAACGCCGCCTTCGCCCAGCTGTGGGCCCTGGAGCCGGCCTGGCTGGCCGAGAACCCGACCCACGGCGAGATCCTCGACCGCCTGCGTCAGCGCCGCCGCCTGCCCGAGACCGCCGACTACGCCGGCTGGAAGGCCGGCGAGCTGGCCCGCTACGAGTCGCTGAAAGCCCAGCCCGACGACCTGTGGAGCCTGCCCGACGGCCGCACCCTGCGCGTCGTGCACCAGCCCCACCCGCTGGGCGGGGTGCTGCTGCTGTTCAGCGACATCACCGACGAGCTGAAACTGAAGTCCCGCTACAACGCCTTCATCCAGGTGCAGCAGGCGACGCTCGACAAGCTCAACGACGCTGTCGCCGTGTTCGGGGCCGACGGCCTGATGCGGCTGCACAACGACGCCTTCGCCCAGTTCTGGAACATCCCGGCCGCCGACCTGGAGGGGGCTATCGATTTCGAGGGCGTCGTCGAGCGCTGCCTGCCACGCCTGCACGACCAGCAGTTCTGGACCGAGCTGAAGGGCCGCATCGCCGACCCCGATCCCAAGGCCCGGGCTCCGGCCTCCGGCGAGGCCCGCACCAGCGACGGCCGCATCGTCGCCTGGCAGTCGCGGCCGCTGCCCGACGGCGCCACCCTGATCGCCTTCGCCGACGTCACCGACACCCGCCGCCTGGAAAGCGCCCTGGCCGACCGCGAGAACGCCCTGGCCGAGGCCGAGCGGCTGAAGCGCGAGTTCGTCGGCAACGTCTCCTACGAACTGCGCACCCCGCTCACCACCATCATCGGCTATTCGGAACTGCTGGAGCGGATGGGCGACGCCCTGCCCGAGCGGGCCCGGGGCCATCTGGCCGCCGTGCGCACCGCAGGCGCCCAGCTGGGCCGCTCGATCGACGACGTGCTCGACATCGCCGCCATCGATTCGGGCGAGATCGCCCTGGAAGTGGCCGACGTGCGGGTCTGCGAACTCCTCAACGAGACGGCCGAACGCTGGAGCCGCCACGCCGAGGCCGGCCAGATCGAGCTGGTCGTCGACTGCGAGGACGAGGTGGGCCTGATCCGCGGCGACCCCAAGCGCTTCGCCCAGGTCCTCGACCACCTGGTCGAAAACGGCATCCGCCAGACCCCGCCGCAGGGCAAGGTCACCCTGACCGCCCGCCGGGCGCTCGGCGAAGTGCGGCTCAGCGTCGCCGACACCGGCCGGGGCATCCCCTTCCATGTCCAGGCTCACATATTCGACCGTTTCGTCGGCCGCGATCGGGGCGGTCCGGGCCTGGGCCTGGCGCTGGTCAAGTCGCTGGTCGAGCTGCATGGCGGCTGGGTGGCCCTGGAGAGCGAGCCCGGGGCCGGGGCGGTGTTCACCTGCCACCTGCCGGAAGCGGCGCACATCGAGACCGGTCAGCGGGAGCTGGGGCTCTAAACACCCCTCCGCTGTCATCCTCCGGGGCCGCGAAGCGGCAACCGGGGGACCCATCTGTCCGCGTGAAATCCGCCTGGAGTCTTTCTGGAGCCGCGATGGGGCCCCCGGTCCGCGGCGCGGCCGGAGGATGAAAGCAGATTGCGGTTTACAAGATTAAAATATTACGCTCTTAATCTCACATCGATGGGAGGAAGAGCTCATGGCCGCCAAACTCGCTACCGCCGGCGCCGGTCGTTTCTCGATCAGTCAGAACGCCGACATCAACGTCACGCCGTTCGTGGACGTCATGCTGGTGCTGCTGATCATCTTCATGGTCGCCGCCCCGATGGCGACGGTGTCGATCCCGGTCGACCTGCCCGTCGCCAACCCGCCGAAGACCGCCCAGCCGCCGAGGCTGACCATCGTGTCCTTGCAGAAGGGCGGCGGCGTCTACATCGGCGACACCCTGACCAGCCTGGCCGCCCTGCCGTCGGCCTTGCCGGCTTCGATGAAGGCCAATGGCATCCCTGGCCTGCCGCAGGCGCAACGCATCGTCGTCCGGGCGGACGCAGAGGTGAAGTACGACCAGTTCATGGGGGTGGTGAACGCCCTGCAGGACGGCGGCTTCCATAAGATCGACCTGATGGCCGAAGACATCCAATAGAGACCCGAGGCGGAAGACCGGGTCCCTCGCAGCCGCGGGGGGATGGGGGCTCACGGCGCCGGCAAGCGTACCCGGCCGGCGTCGTGGGCCCCTGTCGATCGCACAGCGAAACGGGGACACATTGAAATCGAAGATTTCAATGTGTCCCCTCTGACTTTCGCGCGTCTCTAGTGCTGGCTTTCCGGCATCCGCACGACCAGGCCGTCGAGGTCGTCGCTGACCTTGATCTGGCAGGACAGGCGGCTGTTGTCCTCGACGTTTTCGGCGAAGTCGAGCATCGACTCCTCCATGGCCGACTTCTCGCCGGTCTTCCCTTGCCAGGCGGCGTCGACATAGACGTGGCAGGTGGCGCAGGCGCAGGCCCCGCCGCAGTCGGCGTCGATGCCGGGGACGTTGTTCTTGATCGCCCCTTCCATGACGGACATGCCGTTCTTCACCTCGATGGTGTGTTCGGTGCCGTCATGCTCGACGTAGGTGATCTTGGCCATACGCTCCCCTTGGACCTTCTTCTTGGCGCGCCTTTTTAGGCCGCGACCTCTTTCATGGAAACCGTTACGTCCGCAAGCTTATCAATGATCACCGGCGTGCGGTTTTCGATCAACTTTCGGCCCATCATGAACTCCGGCGGGGCATTGACCGCCTCGACGGCCCGCACCAGGTCGCCCTGTAGGTGGAAGACGGCGAACTTCGCCGTGGCCGGATCGCCGCGCAACAGCACCTGGTCGGCGTCGAACGGGATGCCGGCGATCTGCAGCTTGAGGTCATACTGGTCCGACCAGAACCACGGCACCTCGGGATGCGGCCCGGCCCGGCCGGTGATGGCGCTGGCGACCTGCTTGGCCTGCTCCAGGGCGTTGGGCACGCTTTCCAGGCGGAACATGCGGTCGTAGTGGGGCAGGGGCCGGTGGGTGACGTCGCCGACGGCGAACACATGCGGATCGGCCGTGCGGGCCTCCAGGTCGACCACGACGCCGTTGACGCAGTCGAGGCCGGCGGCCCGGGCCATCTCGTCGTTGGGGATGGCCCCGACCCCGACGATGACGGCGTCGCAGGGCAGGACGCGGCCGTCGGACAGCTTGACGCCGGTGACCTGGCCGCCCCCTCCCTCCAGGCTTGCGCCTTCGAAGGCCTCGACCCCGGCCGACAGCTCGAAGGTCACGCCGCGGGCTTCATGATAGTCGGTGAAGAAGGTCGACAGCGCCTCGCAGGCCACCCGGGCCAGCACCCGGGGCTCGCGCTCCAGGATGACGGCATCAGCGTCCAGCGCCCGGGCCGAGGCGGCCACCTCCAGCCCGACATAGCCGCCGCCGACGATGGCCAGCCGCTTACCGGGACCCAGCGCGGCCTTCAGGGCCTCGGCGTCCGCCGCCGTGCGCAGGGCCATGACGCCCTTCAGCTCCGCCCCGGGGATGGGCAGCATCCGCGCCCGCGCCCCGCTAGCTATTACCAAATAGTCGTAGTCGAGGGTCGCGCCGTTGGAGAGGGTGACCTGTTTGGCGCCCCGGTTCAGGGCCACGGCGGTCGCGCCGAGGATCAGCCGGCAGTCGTTCTCCTCGTACCATTCGGCCGGTTTCAGGCTCAGGGACTCGGCGTCGGCCTCGCCCTTCAGCCAGGCCTTGCTGAGCGGCGGGCGCTGGTAGGGGACCAGCGGCTCGTCGCCGACCAGCACGATGGGGCCGGTATGGCCATACTGGCGCAGGAACGCCGCCGCTGAGCCGCCGGCATGGCCGGCCCCGACGATCACCACCCTGGAGTCCAGATCGGCCAAGCGGCCCTCCCTCATTCGTTGTCGCTAAAAATGACGCCAGCGTCACCTTTGTGCAAGCGGCTTCATCCCGCCAAGCCTTATCCGGGATACGACATCCAGAACCAGCCATAGAACAGCAACCATCCTGACGTGAAGGCAGCCAACAGGATTCTTCGGTCCAGGCGCCTCCCGATCGCCTGGCCGATGAGGGCGAACACCGCCGCCACGAACAGGAAACGCGGCAGCCGCACCGGCAGGGCGGCCGGCGCGAAGGCGGCCAACGGCGCGCCGCTGCGGGGCGCCAGCAGGGCATAGACCTTGTAGGGCGTGCTGGTCAGCGGCCCCTTGAGGGCGGCGACGAGCCAGCCGTTGGCGTCGATGTCGGCCTGGGCGTCGGCGATCATCGTCTCGGAGATGGCCGGCACGGCGGCCACGGCCCGGTGAGCGCCTGTGGGATCGCCTGCGCTCCAGAGGAAGATGATGGCCCCGCCGACGACCGCGCCGAGGGCGGCGAACAGGCTGGCCCAGGCTCCGGCCTTGAAGCCCCGGGTCATGGCCAGGTAGCTGATCAGCAGGTCGGGAACGACGAAGAACAGGGTCGCCTCGGCCACGCCCCACAGAAAAGCCAGGATGTGCGGAGTCTCTCGGCGCCGGATCATTGCCAGAGCTTATCCGGACTGGGCCAAAGGGACAGGTTCCCCTTCACCCGACCACCCCGACGAAAGTCGGGGCCCAGATGGCAGGTTGTTGAAGGGCCGGCTCTGATTTGAGCAAGCGACCAAGCTGCGTGGACACTGGGCCCCGACTTTCGTCGGGGTGATCGGTGTGAGAGAATCGGCCGCTCCGGAAGAAAGGCTTGGTCAGGTGGAGAGCATCAGCATCGAGTGGATCGGCGGCAACTGTCCCGTCCAGGCGGAGGGGCGGGTCGGCTCCAAGCGGTTCTATTTCCGGTCGCGGCACGACCATTGGCGCGTCGATATCGGCGACGATCCGCATCCCAAGCCGGAGTGGTCGCATGAGGAAGAGTACGACAAGCCCGTCGACGCCGGATGGATGCCGCAAGACGAAGCCCGCGCGCTGATCCTTCGCGAATGTCAACGCTATCTGGCCGGCGAGCCACCGGGCGGTTGTGCCCCGTGGCCCTGAAGGCGAACCTAGACCACCCGCTCGGCCAGCATCTTCTTGATCTCGGCGATGGCCTTGGCCGGGTTCAGGCCCTTGGGGCAGACCTGGGCGCAGTTCATGATGGTGTGGCAGCGGTAGAGCTTGAAGGGGTCTTCCAGGGCGTCCAGGCGCTCGCCGGTGGCCTCGTCGCGGCTGTCGATCAGCCAGCGGTAGGCGTGCAGCAGGGTCGCCGGGCCGAGGTACTTCTCGCCGTTCCACCAGTAGCTGGGGCAGCTGGTCGTGCAGCAGGCGCAGAGGATGCACTCGTAGAGGCCGTCCAACTTCTCGCGGTCCTCCGGAGCCTGGCGCCATTCCTTCTGCGGCATCGGCGTCTCGGTCTGCAGCCAGGGCTCGATCGAGGCGTACTGGGCGTAGAACATGGTCAGGTCGGGGACCAGGTCCTTGACCACGGGCAGGCTGGGCAGCGGGGCGATGGTGATCTGGGCCCCGGGAACCTCTTCCCAGCCGTGGGTGCAGGCCAGGGTGTTGCGGCCGCCGATGTTCATCGAGCAGGACCCGCAGACGCCTTCGCGGCAGGAGCGGCGGAAGGTCAGGGTCGGGTCGATGTTGTTCTTGATGTGGATCAGCACGTCGAGAAGCATGGGCCCGCAGGCGTCGACGTCGACGTCATAGGTGTCCCAGCGCGGGTTCTCCAGGCCTTCCGGGTCGTACCGGTAGATCTTGAAGGTCTTGGTCCGCTTGGCGCCGGACGGGGCGGCGAAGTGGCGGCCCTTGCCGACGCGGCTGTTCTTGGGAAGCGTGAGCTGGACCATCAGGCGGGATCCTTGGAGCAGGCGATAAGGGTCATCAGCGGCCGTCCGCTCGCGTGCGGGGGAAGCTGGTCAGGCTGGGCAGGTCGTCCATCCAGCGCACGCGGCTGGCGGTGTAGGTCTGATCCTTCGGCGGGCAGGCGTCGGGATCGTCCAGGCTGGAGGTCGAGACATCGACCTCGCCGGCCCGTTTGGTGCTCTGGAAGAGGATGTGCGTGCCGCATTGCGGGCAGAAGCTGCGCACCCCGTCTTCCGATGACTCGAACTTGGTCGGCTTGCCCTCGGTGAACTTGAAGTCGCGCGGGCGCACGGTGAACCAGGCCACGGCCGGAGCCCCGGTCGTGCCCCGGCACATGGCGCAATGGCACAGGGTCTCGTCGAACGGGGTCCCGGAGGCCTCGTAACGCAGATGGCCGCAGAAGCAGCCGCCGGTAAGGGCCATCAGTACACACGCGCTTTCGGGGGAATATAGGCGATCTCGTTGGTCAGGGTGTAGCTGTGCACCGGGCGGAAATCGAAGCGCACCGCGCCGGTGGCGTCATCGAACCAGGCCAGGGTGTGCTTCATCCAGTCGCCGTCGTTGCGGTCCGGATAGTCCTCGCGGGCGTGGGCCCCGCGGCTTTCGGGACGGTTCAGCGCCCCGCCGACGGTGACGGCCGCCTGGCCGACCAGATTGTCGAACTCCAGCGTCTCCATCAGGTCGCTGTTCCAGACCAGGCCGCGGTCGGTGGTCTTGATGTCGCCGCGGCTGGCCAGGACCTTGGCGATGCGGGCGACGCCGGTCTCCAGGGTCTCGCCGGTGCGGAAGACGGCGGCGTCTTCCTGCATGGCCCGCTGCATGTCGAGGCGCAGAGAGGCGGTCGGGGTCGAGCCGTTGGCGTTGCGGAAGCGGTCCAGGCGCGCCAGGTGGCCGTCGGTGAAGGCGTCCTTCATCTCCGGCTGGGTGGCCCCGGCCTTGACCGTCTCGGCGCAACGCAGGCCGACGGCGCGGCCGAACACCACCAGATCGATCAGGCTGTTGGACCCCAGGCGGTTGGCGCCGTGCACCGAGACGCAGGCCGCCTCGCCGACGGCCATCAGGCCGGGCACCGGGGTGTCGGCGTTGCCTTCCTTCAGGGTCAGGACCTCGCCGTGGTAGTTCGTCGGGATGCCGCCCATGTTGTAGTGGACGGTCGGCAGCACCGGGATCGGCGCCTTGGTGACGTCGACGCCGGCGAACACCTTGGCGGTCTCGGAAATCCCGGGCAGGCGCTCGGCCAGGATGGCCGGGTCCAGGTGATCCAGGTGCAGGAAGATATGGTCCTTGTTCGGACCCACGCCGCGCCCTTCGCGGACCTCGATGGTCATGGCCCGGCTGACCATGTCGCGCGGGGCCAGGTCCTTCACGGTCGGCGCATAGCGCTCCATGAAGCGCTCGCCCTCGGAATTGGTCAGGTAGCCGCCTTCGCCGCGGGCGCCTTCGGTGATCAGGCAGCCGGCCCCGTAGATGCCGGTCGGGTGGAACTGCACGAACTCCATGTCCTGCAGCGGCAGGCCGGCGCGCAGCACCATGGCGTTGCCGTCGCCGGTGCAGGTGTGGGCGCTGGTGGCGTTGAGGTAGGCGCGGCCGTAGCCGCCGGTGGCCAGAATGACTTTCTGCGCCTGGAAGCGGTGCAGGGTGCCGTCGTCCAGCTTCCAGGCGGTGACGCCCCGGCAGACGCCCTCGTCCATGATCAGGTCGAGGGCGAAGTACTCGATGAAGAACTCGACGTTCTTGCGCAGGCTCTGGCCATACATGGTGTGCAGCATGGCGTGGCCAGTGCGGTCGGCGGCGGCGCAGGTCCGCTGGATCGGGGCCTCGCCGTAGTTCTTGGTCATGCCGCCGAAGGCGCGCTGGTAGATCTTGCCTTCCTCGGTGCGGCTGAAGGGGACGCCCCAGTGCTCCAGCTCGTAGACGGCGGCCGGGGCGTTGCGGGTCAGGTATTCGATGGCGTCCTGGTCGCCCAGCCAGTCCGACCCCTTGACGGTGTCGTACATGTGCCAGCGCCAGTTATCCTCGCCCATGTTGCCGAGTGAGGCGGAGATGCCGCCCTGGGCCGCCACCGTGTGGCTGCGGGTCGGGAAGACCTTGGTGACGCAGGCGGTCTTCAGGCCGGCCTCGGCGCAGCCCAGCGCCGCCCGCAGGCCGGAGCCGCCGGCCCCGACCACGACGACATCGTAGGTATGGTCGATGAACTGGTAGGTCGCCATCAGAGGGCCCCTCCGAACGCGATCTTGAGAATGGCGAAGATGGCCAGGCCGCTGGCCAGGACGCAGACGAACAGGTTGGCCAGCAGCGCCGCCGAGCGGGCGAAGACGGTCTCCAGGTAGTCCTCGATGACGACGCGCAGGCCCGAATGCATGTGGTAGGCGCCGACGGCGAAGGTCAGCACCAGCAGCAGGGCGTTGAGCGGCCTGGCGATCCACAACATGGCCAGGTCGCGGCCCAGCGGGGCCAGGTGGATGGCGGCGTAGACCGCCCACAGGGTCAGCGGGACCAGGGCGATCGAGCTGACCCGTTCGGAGACCCAGTGGCCGGCCCCGTGGTGGGCGGCGCCGTGGCCGCGGGCGCGGGAGAGGGGGGTGCGGAACTTGCCGGCCATTACAGAACTCCCGTCATGGCGGCGATGACCCAGACGGCGATGGCGGCGACGACTCCGAAGATGATCACCGCCCAGCTGCTGGCGTCCGAGGTCTTGATGTCGAAGCCCTTGCCGGCGTCCCACACCAGGTGCCGGATGCCGCAGGCCAGATGGTAGAAGGCCGAGACGGTGATCAGGAACAGGGCCAGCCGGCCGATGGCGCTGCCCATCAGGTTCATGAAGGTCCCGTAGGCCTCCGGTCCGGCCGCCAGGCAGACCGCCCAGGCCGCGCCGATCAGGAAGGCGCCGTAGAGACCCACCCCCGTCACGCGGTTGAGGATCGAGGTCAGCATGGTCACATGCCAGCGCCAGACCTGCAGGTGCGGCGAGCGCGGACGTTCGCGAACGCCCCGATTGGCTTCAGTCATGGGGATTCCGGAGTGGCGGGTCTTGAGACACGGAGGTTCGTTTAATCCCCAAGGCGCGGGTGTCAACGGCGGGGCGGTTGTTGCGAAACGCTCGCGGAAAGCCTCCCGTTAGGGGACGTCGGGGCGTCTGGCGGTATTTCCGGCGCGTCCGGTCAGGTCAAACGAGGTCCTGATCGGTCAATCGACCCGGTTCGAGGGACTTCGTAGTTAATTTTCTAGCGTCAGGCGGCTTTCGGCGAGGTCTTCGCTTCGCGCGCTAAAATCGTTCAAATTTATTCCACTGCCGGAGCCCTTCGGAGTGTGAGCAATACCCCAGCCTTAAGTTTTGATTAAGCGTCCCCAAACTGGGGTGACGCCCAAAAACAGGGGCTAACATCGTGAATACGATCGTCGATACCGGCATCACCGGCTCAGAGAGCATCCCGAACGGCGACGTCGTCGTCCAGAAGGTGCCGCAGAACGACGCCTTCACCGTCGCCGAGAACGCCGGCTTCGTGGGCAACGTGCGAGCCGACAACGGCTCGGGCGCCGATTCCCCGCTGCTGGCCATCACCGAGGTCAACGGCCAGGCCGCCGCCGTCGGGGTGAAGATCCTGCTGCCGTCCGGCGCCTACCTGACCCTGCAGGCCAACGGCACCTTCCAGTACCTGACCAACGGGGCCTTCAATTCCCTGGGCGGCGCCGGATCCGGCGCCCAGAACCTGACCGCCACCGACAGCTTCACCTACACCGTCACCGGCGGCGCCACCGCCACCGCCACCATCACCATAAACGGCGTCGATGGCCAGGGCGATGTCCTGCAGGGCTCGGCCCTTGCTGACATCCTGAGCGCCGGCATCGGCAGCGACACCGTCAACGGCCTGACCGGCAACGACAGCATCGACGGCGGTGACGGCAACGACATCCTCAACGGCGGAGCCGGCGACGACACCATCCTCGGCGGCGAGGGCATCGACCGCCTGAACGGCGGCAGCGGCGCCGACGTCATGACCGGCGGCAAGGGCAACGACACCTACGTCGTCGATGACGCCGGCGACGTGGTCATCGAAGGGGCCGCCAGCGGCACGGATACCGTCGAGGCCAGCATCAGCTACCTGATGGGCGCCAACATCGAGACCCTGGTGCTGACCGGCGTCGCCGACATCAGCGGCATCGGCAACGCCTCCGCCAACCACATGACCGGCAACGCCGGGGCCAATGTGCTCAGCGCCGGGGCCGGTAACGACGTCGCCTACGGCCAGGGCGGCGACGACACCATCGCCGGCGGCGCTGGCGTCGACACCCTGTTCGGCGGCACGGGCAGCGACATCATCGACGGCGGCGACGGCGGCGACAAACTGTACGGCGAGGTCGGCGCCGACACCCTGATCGGCGGCCGCGACGCCGACTACATGGACGGCGGCTCGGGCGATGACGTCATCAACGCCGGCGGCGGCAACGACAACCTGATCGGCGGCCAGGGCAAGGACAGCCTGCGCGGCGGGGCCGGCAACGACGTCTACTACGTCGACAACCTGCTCGATCAGGTGTTCGAACTGGCCGGCGAGGGCGACGACCTCGTCCATTCGACCGTCAGCTTCGTCCTCAGCGGCAACGTCGAGGTGCTGCAGCTTGACGGCGCGGCGGCGATCAACGGCACCGGCGACGCCAGCTACAACCGCATCTACGGCAACGTCGCCTCCAACATCCTGGACGGCGGGGCCGGGGCTGACCTGATGGTCGGCGGCCAGGGCGCCGACGTCTACGTCGTCGACGATGCGGGCGACCAGACCGTCGAACTGACCGGCGAGGGCTCGGACACCGTCCGCGCCAGCCTGAACTGGACGCTGGGCGCCAACATCGAGAGCCTCGTCCTCACCGGGACGGCGGCCAACGGGACCGGCAACGCCGAAGGCAACAACCTGACCGGCAATGAGAGCGGCAACGTCCTCATGGGCCTGGACGGCAACGACAAGCTGGTCGGCAACGGCGGCGAAGACCGCCTGGTCGGCGGGGCCGGCAGCGACAACATCAACGGCGGCACGGGCAACGACCTCATCGAGGGCGGGGCCGGCAACAATGTGCTGACCGGCGGCAGCGGCGCCGACCGCTTCATGATCGGCGCCGACTCGGTGCGCCTGTCGGCCTCCAGCGCCCTGGCCCTGCAGACCGACCAGATCACCGACTTCTCGGCGGCTAACGGCGACCGCATCGACCTCTCGTCGATCGACGCCGACAGCGCCGTGGCCGGCGACCAGGCCTTCGCCTTCGTCTCCAGCTTCGGCTTCCACGCCGGCGAGGCGATGCTGACCTACGATCTGGCCAACAACCAGACCCTGGTCCGCCTCGACATCGATGGCGACGGCAAGGCCGACTACCAGCTGCGGGTCGACGGCGACGCCACCGGCGCGCCGGTGCTGACCGGGGCCTCGGCCCCGTCGGACGGTGGCTGGCTGCTCTAGGCCTGACCCAAAAATAGGCGTTAAAAATTCCACTGCCCGGGCCGAAAGGCCCGTGGCAAGGGAGCGCCCTTCATCGGCTCAGGTCCGCTCGGGGGGAGCGGCAGGCAGCGCGGGGGGAAGCGGCGGATCGGGGGGACCTGATCCGCCGCGACTATTTTGGGCTCCTGTCTGGGGAGCCGTTGGGGGCCTAGTCCCGGTCCTGCTCCAGCCAATCGGCCGACTGCATCTCTTCCAGCCGCGACACCGTGCGCTCGAACTCAAAGGCGCCCTCGCCCTCGGGATAGAGGTCGCGCGGGGCGACCTCGGCCAGGGTCACCAGCCGCACCTTCGCCTCGTAGAGGGCGTCGACCAGGGTGTTGAACCGCCGGGCGGCCGAGCGCCGGGCCGGGGTCAGGCGCGGCACGTCCTCCAGGAAGACGGTGTGGAAGCGGCCGGCGATGGCCAGGTAGTCGTTGGGGCCCAGCGCCGTGTCGCAGAGGCTGGCGAAGCTGGCCCGGACCAGGCCGCCGCTGGCCCGCGGCAGGTGAACCTTGCGGCCCAGCACTTCCAGGCTCGCGCCGGTCTCCGGCTGGCCGTCCAGCATGTCGGCCCACAGGGCGTCGAAGGCGCGCTCATTGTCGGGGTCGAGCGGGGAAAGCCAGACGCGGGCGCTTTTCAGCCGGTCGAGGCGGAAGTCGGTCGGGCCTTTGACGGCCACCACCTCCATGCGGCTCTTCAGCATGTCGATGAAGGGCAGGAAGAGCTGGCGGTTGAGGCCGTCCTTGTAGAGGTCGTCCGGCGGCCGGTTGGAGGTGGCGACCAGGGTCACCCCGTGCTCGAACAGGGCCTCGAACAGCCGCCCCAGGATCATCGCATCGGCGATGTCGGTGACCTGCAGCTCGTCGAAGCACAGCAGCCGGGCCTGGCCGGCGATCAGTTCGGCGGTCGGGACGATGGGGTCGTCGCCTTTGGACTGGCCGAATCGGGCCTTGCGGGCGGCGGCGTCGCCCTTGCGCCAGGCGTCGATATGGCCGTGCACCTCGCCCATGAAGCCGTGGAAGTGGGTGCGACGCTTGCGGGTGACCGGGGCGCTGTCGAAGAACAGGTCCATCAGCATCGACTTGCCGCGCCCGACCGGACCCCACAGATAGACGCCCTTCTGGCTCTTGGGCTTGCGGCCGAACAGCGAGAAGCCGGGCTCGCCGGCCTGGTCGAGGTCGGCCTCCAGCCGGGACAGCGCCGCAACGGCCCGCTCCTGGGCCGCGTCCGGCTGGATGTCGCCCGCCTTGAGGCGGTCGCGATAGGCGGTGCGGACGGAGGACGGCATTGGTGTGGGGGTTAGCGCGGGCGGGCGGCGGCGGCAATTGTTGAAACGGAACAGTCGCCCGCCTGCCTCCGTGGTTCCGGCGGACGCCAAGATTAGTTGCTCCCCCTCTCGGGGGAGCTGGCAGCCGCGCAGCGGCTGACTGAGGGGGTCACCGCAGACGTTCGCGGGCGCGCTGACCTGACCGCCGGTGGGGACCCCCTCCACCACGCGCGTATCCGCGCGCGGTCCCCCTCCCCCGATGGGGGAGGAACTTAGTCCTTGGCCCCCAGGTCCTTGCGGACGAACCGATACGTCCGCACATCCTCGCAGGCGCAGGCCTTCATCGCACCGTCCTTGGTCCACCAGATGATGGTCGGATACTTCACCCCCGCCTCGCCGACCTGGACGCCATTCGCCGCCAGCAACGGCTTCAGGTCCGCCACCGCCTTGCGGCCGACCTCGACGACGGCGGTGCGCGCCATGTCGCCATCGGCGGGATGCAGGCCGGGCGCGGTCCAGGCTTCCACGGCCGTGCTGTTCCATTGTTCCCACAGGGGCCAGCTGCGGTTGATCCACAGCTCGGCGACGGTGGTGCGCTCCACGGGCGTCGACTTCTCCACCCCGCCGACATCGGCGCGGGCGATGGCGATGACGCGGGTGTCGACCCCGGCCGCCTGCAGCTTGGGCAGCTCCTCGGCGACATAGCGGATGCAGTCGGGGCAGCTGCGGAAGACGACGATGTAGGCCTTAGGGCCGCCGAGACCGGGCGAGACATAGCCGCTGCCCTCAAGGATCTTGACGATCTCGGCCTGGTTCTTCGTCACCGTCGCCGGACGCCAGCGAGCGTCGAACCACCACCAGGCGAAGACGGCCGCCAGGGCCAGCACGACGATCACGACCAGCCAGAAGATGAACTTGCCCAACGGCGCGGCTCCTTGCGCGGATCAGAGGAGTCTCTATCCCTTGCCCTTCAACGCGCGGCAAGCCGCCTCGCCCCATGCCGGGAGCCCCCTTGGCCGAACGTCCGCCCCCGCCGCCCCTGTCGCAGGCCACGCTGGCGCCCGGCCTCTATCTGGTGGCGACGCCGATCGGCAATCTGCGCGACATCACCCTGCGGGCGCTGGACGTGCTGAACGCCTGCGACGTGGTGCTGGCCGAGGACACCCGGGTCACCGCCAAGCTGCTCAACGCCTATGGCCTGTCGAAGAAGCTGCTGCGCTATGACGAGCATTCGGCGGCCCAGGCCGGCCCGAAGATCCTGCGGATGCTGGAGGACGGCGCCCGCATCGCCCAGTGCAGCGACGCCGGCACCCCGATGGTCAGCGATCCGGGCTCGCGGCTGGCCATCGAGGCCATCGCGGCGGGCCATGCGGTCTTCCCCATTCCCGGCGCCTCGGCCCCGCTGGCGGCCCTGACCCTGGCCGGCCTGCCGACCGACCGCTTCATGTTCGTCGGCTTCGCTCCGCCCAAGAGCGCGGCGCGGCGCACCTTCCTGGGCGAGCTGAGCAACATCCGCTCGACCCTGATCTTCTTCGAGAGCGGCCCGCGCCTTGCCGCCTCCTTAGGTGACATGGCCGCCGTGCTCGGCGATCGCCCGGCCGCCGTCTGCCGCGAGCTGACCAAGCTGCACGAGACCTGCGTGCGCGGCCGCCTTTCCGAACTGGCCGCCGATCCCAAGCTCGACGACCCCAAGGGCGAGATCGTCGTCGTCGTCGGGCCCGGCGAGGATGAGGTCGCCACCGAGGCTGACGCCGATGCGGCGCTCGCTGAGGCCCTGACCCGTCTGCCGCCCGGCGAGGCCGCTTCCGAGGTGGCCAAGGCGCTGGGGGTCAATCGCCGGGAGCTTTATCGCAAGGCGCTGGCCATGAAGGATACCCGGTGAGTCAGGTCCGCAGCGCCCGGGGTGGGGCGGCGCGCCTTTCCGGCCGCCGGGCCGAGATCTGGGCGGCGCTGGCCCTGATGCTGCGTGGCTACCGCATCCTCGGCTTTCGCCTGAAGACGCCGCAGGGCGAGATCGACCTCCTGGCCCTGAAGGGCCGCACCCTGGCCGTGGTCGAGGTCAAGAGCCGCACCACCCCGGAAGCGGCCCTGGAGGCGGTGCGTATCGAACAGCGCGAGCGGCTCCGCCGGGCCGGCGTCCAGCTGGCGGCGAACCGACCGGCCCTGAAAGGCGTTACGGTGCGGCTTGACCTGATCGCCCTGTCTCCGGGCAAATGGCCGCGTCATATTCCCGACGCGTGGCCAGATGGCTATTAGAGGCTCATGACCCGGCAGGATGCGGAACAGCTGTTGGCCCAGGCAGGCGAGGCGCCCGACGACGCCTTCCCCCTGTTCGACGCCGCCCTGGCCTGCGCCGTGCACGAGGATCCCGACCGCGACACCGGCCCGGCCATGGAACTGGGCCGCGAGGCCGTCGAGAAACTGGCCGCCCGTCTCGACAAGGAAAGCCCCGAGGAGGCCATCGCCGAGGCCATGGCCGGCGACCTGCGGCTTGAGGGCGATGTGATCACCTACGACAGCCCGGCCAACGCCGACCTGATCCACATGGTCGAGCGCCGCAAGGGCCTGCCGGTCATGCTGGGGGTGGTCTACATCCACGCCGCCCGGGGCTGCAAACTGCAGGTCCACGGCGTCGACTTCCCCGGCCACTTCCTGCTGCGCATCGAGACCCGCGAGGGGCCGATGGCGCTCGACCCGTTCAGCGAGGGCCGCATCGTGCTGCCGTCGGAGCTGTCGCGGCGGGCCCTGCGGGCCGGCCTGACCCCCGACGTGGCCAGCCGGCTGGAGGCGCTGATGGCCCCGGTCAGCGACCGCGCCGTCCTCATCCGCCTGCAGAACAACATCTTCGCCCGCGCCCAGCAGCGGGCCGACTGGCCGGCCGCCGAACGCTCGGCCCTGCGCCGCGCCCTGCTGAACCCGCAAGACCACCGCCCCTGGCTCGACGTGGCCAGAGCCCGCGAAGGGCAGGGCGCCCTGGCCGGGGCCCTGGAGGCGCTGGGCCGCGCGACGATCCTCGACGGCGGCGCGGCGGTCTCGGCCCGGGCGGCGCGCGAGCGGGTGCGTATGCAGCTGAACTGACGCGGCCATCAGGCAAAACCGCCGCCGCGCCCCTTCCAAACCCTCCGCCCGCCCCTCAAGTTAGCGGACGTCACTTCGTTGGAGCTCCCATGACCTTGCGCGTCGCCGTCCAGATGGACCCGGTCCACGGGATCAACATCGATACCGACACCAGCTTCCTGATGATGGAGAACGCCCAGGCGCGCGGCCACAAGCTCTGGGTCTACACCCCCGACAAGCTCTCCCTGGAAGAGGGCAGGGTGCTGGCCCGGGCCATCCCGGTCACCATCCGGCGCGAGAAGGGCAACCATGTCACCGCCGGCGAGCCGGTGCTGCTCGACCTCGGAGCCGAGATCGACGTGGTGCTGATGCGCCAGGATCCGCCCTTCGACATGGCCTACATCACCGCCACCCACTTCCTCGACGCCATCCATCCCCGCACCCTGGTCGTCAACAACCCGACCGAGGTGCGCAACGCCCCGGAAAAGCTCTACGTCACCACCTTCCCGGGCGTGCAGCCGCCGACCCTGATCACCAGCGACGCCGAGGCCATCCACGACTTCCAGGCCCGCCACGGCGACATCGTGCTGAAACCCCTCTACGGCGGCGGCGGCTCGGGTGTGGTGCGGCTGAAGAAGGACGATCCCAACCTCGACGCCCTGCTCGAACTGCACGCCCTGATCGGCCGCGAGCAGGTCATCGCCCAGAAGTTCATCCCGGCCGTCAGCAAGGGCGACAAGCGCATCCTGCTGGTCGACGGCCAGCCGGTCGGGGCCATCAACCGGGTGCCGGCCGATGGCCAGGTGCGCTCCAACCTGGCCCGCGGCGGCCGGGCTGAGGCGGTCGAGCTGACGAAACGCGACCTGGAACTCTGCGCCATCATCGGTCCGGACCTGAAGAAGCGCGGCCTGCTGTTCGTCGGCATCGACGTCATCGGCGACTACCTGACCGAGATCAACGTCACCTCCCCGACCGGCGCCCAGCAGCTGAAGCGGTTCGGCGGGCCGGACGTGACCGAGGTGATGTGGGACCGCATCGAGGCGATTCGCGCCGGCGCCTGAACCGCCGCGCCGGGTGTTTTCTCCTCCAGGTTGCATTATGTCGATATCTTGTTAAGGTTCACGCCTCGGCAAACAGCCTTTGGGGGCGGACATGCGTGGCTTGGCAATCGCGGGACTTGCGACGGCGATCGTGATCGGGGTGACCGGGTTCGGAACAGTCCGCAGCACGGTGCTTGGCCAGGACGCCGAGCATGAGCGCATCACCCGTCAGGGAATGAGCACGGGTGGTCCCCTGCTCGGGCCCTGGACCCTGTCGGAGCTGGCCGGCGAGAACGGCACCTGGGGCGCGGTGGGCGCGCCGGACAATCCGGCCAGGGGCCTGATGTCCTCGATGGAGAACCACTGCGACGGCGCTGACTGGTTCGACGAGAAGGACTATCCGCAGAGCCGGCAGGACGCCCAGAAGAAGCTCGAGGCCTGCCGGGGCTACATCTTCGCGCGGCTGCATGACGCGGTGCGGGACGCGGGCCCCCTGGTCGAGAAGAACCCGGGCGGGCAGTGGGTTGTGCGGGCCGACCAGATGACGAGCAAGCCCAACGACTGCAGCTACCTGGGCTTCAAGGGCCGGGCCAAATGCAACGTGCTGGAGGACATGGGCCTGGCGCTGCACGCTTCGCAGGACTTCTATTCCCACTCCAACTGGGTGGATCAGTCCGATCCTGGCCGCAAGGTGGCGCGAGACAATCCGCCTGGCCTGAACAACCCGGTCCGCGCCCCCTGGCTTGACCCGCGCAAGCCGGGCGAGGCGTTTCCCAGCGGCCTGATCAGCGGCTGCTACGACGGTTTCCCGGAGTTCAGCCACTGCAACTACGGCTTCTGGAACTGGTCGCGGGTCAAGCACGACTACCTGAACAAGGACGGCAGCGGAAAGACCCGGGCCAAGATCAAGGACAACTTCAGCCGCGCCTTCAACGTCGCGGCCACGGACACCTACGACAAGTGGATGTGGATGGAGAGCGAGATCATGCGGACCTATCCAGGCGCCCAGGGCTCGCAGATCATCTGCGCCCTGCGCCGGGACTCGGCCTCCAGCTGCGGCGTCTGAGAAAATGCGACGGGCGTGAACCGGGGTGAAACCACGCCCGCGCCAGACTGGAGGCATGACCGTCACGCCGCCCGTCACCATCGATCTGGCCTTCATGCTGGCCATGGCCGCCCTGCTGGCCATCGCGCCGGCGCTGGTCGCCTGCTGGCTGGGCCGGCGGCTGGTGGTTCCGGTGGTGCTCAGCTACGCCTTCGCCATGGCCGGGGTGGTGCTGGTGACCAAGACGGCGTTTCCGGCCTTCTGTGGCGTCATCGTCTGGCTGGGCGGGTCCGTCTGGGTGGCGATGACCGAGAAGCGCAAGCGCGAGGATCGCGGCCGGGTCTACGAGAGCCCGACCCGCTACCTCGATTGACACCGCTGTCTTCCGATCTGAGCTTATGACAGCTAGATGACTGTTTGTGCTCAGCTTCCCGTCTGGTTCTATATTTGTTCTTGATTTGAGCCGCCGCTCGTGCTGGTCTTGTGGATAAGTAGCATAAGTTCAAGCACTTAAGCGCGGGCGGGGGGAACATGGTCGCCAAGGTCGTCACCGTCGCCTTCCAGGGGGTCGAAGCCCGGCGCGTTGACGTCGAGGTGCAGCTGACCGGCGGCGAACCCCACATCGTCATCGTCGGCCTGGGCGATAAGGCGGTGGCCGAGAGCCGGGAGCGGGTGCGGGGCGCCTTTACCGGACTTGGGCTGTCGATGCCCGGACAGCGGATCATCATCAATCTGGCGCCCGCCGACCTGCCCAAGGAGGGCAGCCACTACGACCTGCCCATTGCCCTGGCGATGATGGGGGCGATGGGGATCATCCCTCAGGATTCGCTCAACGGCTGGGCGGCGATCGGCGAGATGTCGCTGGATGGGACCATAGCGCCGGTGGCCGGGGCTCTGCCGGCCGCCATCGCCGTCGGGGCCATGGACCTGGGCCTGATCTGTCCGGAAGCCTGCGGCCCGGAGGCCGCCTGGGCCGGTGAAACGCGCATCCTGGCGCCGCGCTCGCTGATCGGGCTGATCAACCATTTTCGCGGCACCCAGATCATGGCCGCGCCGCGCCCCGGCGAGGTCATCCAGTCCACGGGCGGTCCCGATCTGCGCGACGTGCGCGGCCAGGAGCAGGCCAAGCGGGCGCTGGAGATCGCCGCCGCCGGTGGTCACAACCTCTGCTTCGTCGGGCCGCCCGGCTCGGGCAAGTCGATGCTGGCCCAGCGGCTGCCGGGCCTGTTGCCGCCGTTGACGGCTTCGGAACTGCTGGAGACCAGCATGGTCCATTCGGTGGCTGGCCTGATCGCCAAGGGGACGCTGACCCGCGACAGGCCGTTCCGCAGCCCCCACCACAGCGCCAGCATGGCGGCCCTGACCGGCGGCGGCATCAAGGCCAAACCCGGTGAAGTGAGCCTGGCGCACAACGGCGTGCTGTTCCTCGACGAGCTGCCCGAGTTCGGCGTCCAGGCGCTCGACAGCCTGCGCCAGCCCCTGGAAACCGGCGAGGTGATGGTCGCCCGGGCCAACTTCCACATCCGCTATCCGGCCCGGGTGCAGCTGGTCGCGGCCATGAACCCCTGCCGCTGTGGGCATGGCGGGGCCGGCAAGGGCGCCTGCGGCAAGGCTCCGCGTTGCCAGCGCGATTACCAGGGCCGGGTATCGGGGCCGCTGATGGACCGCATCGACCTGGCCGTCGACGTGCCGCCGGTCACCGCCGCCGACCTGGCCCTGCCGCCGCCGGCCGAGGGCACGGCGCAGGCCGCCGCCCGGGTCGCCGCCGCCCGCGCCCTGCAGGCGGCCCGCGCCGCGCAGGCCGGCGAAGGCGCCCCGGCGCTCAATTCCCGCGCCGACGGCGACTTCCTCGAAAAGGCCCTGGCCCTCGATGACGCCGCCCGCACCCTGATGTCCCGCGCCGCCGAGGCCGGCCGGCTGACCGCCCGCGGCTGGACCCGCACCCTGCGCCTGGCCCGCACCATCGCCGACCTCGACCAGGCCGAGGGCGTGCGCCGCATCCACGTCGCCGAGGCGCTGATCTACCGCCGCACCGGGCCCGGGACGGAGGAGGGCGTGGCGGCTCCGTCCAGCTTTGGGGCCGGTTTCGGCCGGATGCCGATCTAGACCCCCGCAATCGCCTCAAGCGCGGCGGCGAGACGATCGGGGGCCGAGAAGAAGGGGGAGTGATCGGTCTCCAGGGTGATCACCGGGTCACAGGGCAGGGCCGCCTGCATGGCGCGCTGCAGCGCCAGGGGGACGGCAAGGTCCTCGGTGCATTCGATGTAGGCGCGGCGGACGGCGCCGAAGCGCGCCTCGCTGAGGCTGAGCGGCGTGCTGAACACCACCATCGGCTCGGGGGTCAGCTGGTCGGCGGCGCGGGCGGCCCAGTCGGCCGGGGTGGTGTTGTAGAAGGTCGGGGCCACGAGCTCGCGCGGGATCACGCTCGTGCCGTCCGGCCGCATCTCCATCTGGTTCTCGCTTCCCTCGAGAAGCGGCGCGAGGACGGTCATCATGCTGGCTCCGTCGGGGATCAGCATGGCGGCCAGGTAGGCGAGGCATCGGATCTTCTCGGGAACCCGCTCGGCGACCTCGCTGATGACGACGCCGCCGCGGCTGTGGCCCACCAGAACGACGGGCTCGGCCTGGGCCCGGACGAGGTCCGCGACCTGGTCGGCCCAGCGGGCCAGGCTGACCTGGGCGAGGGGCGTCCTGTCCGGTCCCATGCCCAGGAGGTCAGGCGCGATCACCCGATGCCCGCGCGCCTCCAGGATCGGCGCGAGCCGCTCCCAGCACCAGCCGGCGTGCCAGGCGCCGGACACCAGGATGAAGGTGGCCATGGTCTTTCCCCCTCGTCTTTTTGCGCAACCTAGCGGACGGCCGGGCGGATCACGAGGGCCTTGGAGGGCCGAGGCCGCGGCAGGTTGGTGGGGACGCGGCGGGACCTCGCGCGGTGTTGATCGGGTCCCCATCGACAGAACGTGAGTCTCCGACTTGAGTCGCTATGCACAATGTGGGATGGTTTGAGGCATAGAACTTTCGGGGGCGATGGCAGTACTTGCCGCGTCACGTAGTTTATATGCCGTTAGCTCTATTCGCGTTCCGAACCGGGACGCGGCCCGAGTATTGTTCGGGATTCGGCTCCCCGTGGGCCGTCGGTGTCCGGCAGCAGCGAAGGCGTAACTATTGGTCAACACGACCGTAGAGATACAACTTCTGGGAGGTGTCGCGATTCACCGCGACGCCAAGCCGTATCGACTGCCGTTGTCGGGCGTCACCCTGGAGGTGATGGCCTATCTGCTCTGTCAGGGCCGGGAGGTGCGGCGGGAGACGCTGGCCGGGCAGTTCTGGGAGGACGCCGAGCCGGGCCGGGCCCGCGCCGCCCTCAACACCGCCCTGTGGCGGATCAACAAGCAGGCGGGTCAGCCGCTGGGACTGGACCTGGTCTCGACCGGCGAGACGGTGGTGCTGGGCCTGGGCGAGGCGGGCCTGGATATCCGCGAGCTGGAGGCGGCGGTGCGGGCGGCGGTGCGCGAGGGCGAGCCGGCCGGCGACCTGGGGCCGGCGCTGCGGGCGCGGCTGATCACGGCGGTCGAGGGCTATGGCGGGCCGTTTCTGGGCGGGGCCGGCGGGGCCTGGGCGGTGGTGCAGCGGGAGCGGCTGTTCAATCTGTACCTGCGGGCCATCGGCCTGTTGATGTACGACTGCGGCCTGCGGCGGCGGTACGAGGACGCCCTGGACTACGGCCGCCGCCTGCTGGCCGCCGATCCGTTCCACGAGCAGGCCCAGTGCCAGGTGATGTGGCTGTACGTGCTGAGCGGCCAGCGGGTGCGGGCGCTGATGCAGTACCGCGACTACGAGGCGCTGCTGCGGCGGGAGATGGCCATCCGGCCGATGCCGGAGACCTGCGCCCTGTTCGAACTGATCCGCGCCGACCTGCCCGCCGCCGAGGGGCTGGACGCGGCGGCGGCGGCCGGGCGGCGGTCCGGCGACCTGGTCGGGCGGCTGATGAGCGTCATCGCCGACTCCCGGGCCGGCTTCTACCAGGCCCACCAACCCGGGGCCTGATCCGTCCCTCCCCGAATTGGGGAGGGCAGGCGGGCGTTGCCCGCCGGGTGGGGAAGTCGGCCACGGCTTCATAAGCCGACCGTCCTTCCGCAACGATCCAACCCACTTCCCCACCCGACGCGCGCACCGCGCGTCTGCCCTCCGCATTCGGGCAGGGCGGTGATGGTGCTGTGATCGTCCGGTGATGAGCTGGCGAGACCCGCGTCTGCCCACCGAAGAGTCCTCGTCCATCCCCGAGCGCCCGCCGCGACCATCGGCCGACAAGCGAGCCGGCCAGAGGGCGGGCCTAGCCTGTTCGTAATGAGCGACGCGCACCTGGTCAGACCCGACGGCGCCTTCGAGCGCCACGTCTTCGTCCTTCGGGCGAGACGGACGGCCGCGCCCGGCCAGTCGGCCGAGGAACCGGCGTCGCCCCTGCGGGTCGAGCTCGACTGCCCAGGCGAGGCGGACACCCGCCGGTTCGTCGGCATCGATCCTGTCCTCACCTACCTGCGAGGCCGGCTGACGGCCATCGCCGAGCACGGCGGCGCGCCGCCTTCCCCCACACGCGCGATCTGACGGAGACCTGCCGATGTACCAGCATCCTGGCGTCTATGTGGAGTACCTGCCCAGCGGCCTGCTGGCCATCGAGGCGGCCTCGACCTCCGTGGCCGCCTTCGTCGGCCCGGTGAAGCGCGGCCGGCTGAACCAGCCGGTGTTCGTCACCTCGCCCAGCCTCTTCGCCCAGCAGTTCGGGGTGCTCGACGACGGCCGCTCTGGCGTCCGCGACCTGGGCGCCGCGCCGGATGCCTTCGGGCTGGCGGTCAACGCCTTCTTCAACAACGGCGGCTCCAAGGCCTATATCGTGCCGGTCGGCGGGGCCGGCGGCCGGTCGGCGATCGGCGCCCTGGGCGTGCCCGACAACCCCGCCGACGGCTTCTACTTCACGGCCAAGTCGGACGGCGAGTGGGCCAACGGCCTGGAGGTCCGGTTCCGCCAGACCGACCCCAGCGATCCGAGCCTGGGCTACATCCTGGCGCTCGGCCTGACGGTCGAGGGCCGGTTCAAGGCGCTGGAGCAGTTCACCGACCTGCGCCTGGACCCCAATGACGGCCGCTACCTGCCCAGCCGGGTCAGCGCCCAGTCGCAGCTCGTCTCGGTCAGTCAGCTGGCGATCGCCGCCGCCGGGGCGGGACAGACGGCGGCCCTGCTGAGCGCGCCGCTGGCGGCTCTCGACCCGACGACCATCGCCACCGGCCTCACTCTGTCGGTGGTGGTTTCCGGCGCGCCGGCGGTGGTCGTCACCTTCGACGGAACGGCCACGACCCTCGAGGACCTGGCCGAGGCCATCCAGACCCAGGTGCGCACCGGCGCCACGGCGGGTACGCCCAGAGCCGGCTTCCTGGCCCAGGTGACCCGCGACCGGCGGTTGCTGCTGATCGCCGGGGCCCCGTTCACCGGCACGTCGGTGGTCACCGCCACCGCCGGCACGGCGCGCCTGGCGCTCGGCCTCGATCCGACCGTGCTGGACGGCGCCGACCTGGCCTCGACCGTGATCGTCGGGGCCGACATCGCCGGCCTGACCCTGGCGGTCACTTCCGGGGCGGCGACGCGGACCATCACCTTCGCGGCGACCACGACCAGCCTCGGCGCCGCCGCCACCCTGATCACCGATGCCTTCGCCCGGGCCGCCATCCCGCCCGAAACGGGCGTCGCCCTGCCGACCTTCGCGGCCACCGTGTCGGGGACCCGGCTGGTGATGTCGGTCTCCGACGGCGCCGGCTCCCGGGCCATAAGCGTCACGCCGGCGGCCGGCGACGCCAGCGCCCTGCTCGGGCTGACGGCCACCAGTACGGCCCGGCGGCCCTCGACCCTGAGCTATCCGGCCGCCTTCGACACCGTCACCCGCACGGCATCGACCTCGCTGATCGGCGGCGTCGACGCCGGGGCGCCGGCCAATACAGACTACACCGCGGCCTTCGAGGTCCTGCGCGATTTCCGGGACGTCAGCATCGTCCTGCTGCCGGGCAAGACCTGGATCAAGGGCGGCGACAACGGGGCCATCGACGCGGCCATCACCCACGCCGAATACATGGGCAACCGCATGGTCATCGTCGATCCGCCCAACCCGCGGGTCAGCGACGAGCTGACCTCGCCCAAGGCCTTCCTCGACCTGGGGGCGCCCAACTCCTCGTTCACCGCCCTCTACTATCCGTGGCTGACGGTGGCCAACCCGTTCCACGATCCCGATACGGCGGCCAACAAGCCCAAGGTCTTCGACCTGCCGCCCTCGGCCTTCGCCGCCGGCCTCTGGGCCCGTATCGACGGCTCGCGCGGGGTGTGGAAGGCCCCGGCCGGGCTGGAGGCGACGGTGCGCGGAGCCCAGGGCGCCAACATCGTCATCGGCAACGAGTACCAGGACAACCTCAACGAATGGGGCGTCAACTGCATCCGCTCCATCCAGGGCCCGGCGGTGCTGTGGGGCGCCCGCACCCTGGCCGCCAAGGCCAAGCCGGAGTTCCGCTACATCCCGATCCGGCGGACCGAGAGCATGATCGGGGAAAGTCTCTATCGAGCCCTGCAGAGCGTGGTCTTCGAGCCCAATGACCACAAGCTGTGGGCCTCGTTGCGGGCCAGTTCCAACGACTTCATGGACGGGCTGTTCCGGGCCGGCGCCTTCCAGGGCGAGAAGGCGTCGGAGGCCTTCTTCGTTCGCTGCGGCCTGAACGCGACCATGACCCAGGGCGACATCGACGCCGGCATCGTCCGGCTGGTGGTCGGTTTCGCCCCGCTCAAGCCCGCCGAGTTCGTCGTCGTCCAGATCCAGCAGATCGTCGGCCGCAGCGCCTGACCGGTCGTCGCTCCAAGGAGATCCTGACCCATGCCAGCCCCCATGTTCCCGGGTAGCTCGACCACCCACGATCCCTACCGGACCTTCAAGTTCCAGGTGGTGATCGGCGGCAAGACCGTGGCCGCCGCCTCCAAGCTCAGCGCCCTGAAATCCACCCGCGAGGTGGTCAAATGGCGGTCCGCCGGCGATCCCTCGCAGCAGCGGGTGATTCCAGGCGGCACCTCCTACGAGGCGGTGACCCTCGAACAGGGCCTCAGCCACGATCCCGTCTTCGAGGAGTGGGCCAACGCGGTGAACAACGCCGCCGAAGGCGACGCCGGCATGTCGCTCCTGCACTACCGCAAGACCGTGCAGATCCACGTCCTGAACCTGCAGGGCGTGCCGGCCCTGACCTACAGCCTCAAGCGCGCCTGGGTGTCGGAGTTCCAGGCCCTGCCGGAGCTGGACGCCAACAGCATGAACACCATCGCCATCCAGTCGATCACCATCCAGCACGAGGGCTTCGTCCGCGATCCCGGCACCGCCGAGCCGACAGAAACCTGATCGCCCGGCGGCCTGACCCATGCGTGCGGCGCAGACCTTCCCCCAAGCCTTTCCGCCGTATCGCCTGCGGGCGATCACCGGCGAGATCGAGCTGGCCATCGCCCAGGCGGCGGCGTCCGGCCGGCCAAGGGCGCGGCGGGTGACCCAGGTGCTGGCCACGGCCTTCGAGGAGGTCGGCGGGGCGGCGGTGAACGCCGACCTGGTCCGGTCGCTGGCCAGCGGTTCGCGGACCTGGCTGCTGCAGCAGCTGGCCAGCGCCTTCCGCAAGGCCGACGACTGGTTCGAGGGCCGCTGCCGGTCCTGCGACGCCGCCTACGACATGGGGGTCGACATCGCCGCCCTGCCGGTGAAGGCCCCGGAGGGCTCCTTCCCCGAGGTGACGGTGAAGACCTCGGCCGGGCGGCGCCGCTTCGAGTCGCCCAATGGCTTCCATGAGGAGGCGGTGGCCGGCGGAGACGGCGGCGATCCGCGCGGCCGGCTGATCGCCCTGGCCTGCCTGGACGGCGCGGCTGACTGGACGGCGACGGACCTGGTGCGGATCGAGGCGGCCCTTGAGGCCGGTGCGCCGGAGGTCGCCGAGGAAGCGGCCAGCGCCTGCCCGGCCTGCGGCGAGGCGACCACGGCGCGGATTGATCCTTTTGCCTTCGCCTTTCCGCGCGAGAGCGACCTCGTCGGCGAGATCCATCGGATGGCCAGCGTCTACCACTGGCGCGAGGCCGACATCCTGGCGCTGCCCTCACCGCGACGGCGGCGCTATCTCGACCTGATCGATCTGGAGCGGCGCGGGGCCCGGGGGCGGCCGCAATGAGCTTCCTGACCCGCCTGGCCAGCCGGGCCGCCGAGACGGCGGCTGATCCCTCGGCCCTGATGGCCAAGGACCGGCTGCTGCCGCGCCGCTTCCTCGGCCAGCGCGAGGTCGATCCCGAGGCGGAGGAGGCGGAAGAGGCCGCTCAGCCGGCCCGTCGCCAGGCGACTGGTGGCGGGCTGGCCCGCGAGATCACCACCGAGGGCACGAGTTGGGCCGAGGAGGATCAGGAGACGGCGACCACCGAGGGAACGCCCGCCCGCCGCGCCCCCGCCGCGCCTTCGCCGACCCTGATGCAGCCAGAGCGGACCCTGGGCGCGGGCGAGCCGCCGCCGGAGGAGGAGACGCCCAAGCCCGAAGCGGCCGCCGGCATCAAGCCGCCCAATCCGGCCCGGGCGCTGCATCGCCGCGCGGCCGACCCCGGGCCGGCCGCTCCGGCGGCGGTCCCGGCCGGCCCCGGCGCCCTGGCCGGCACGCAAGCCGGTGGACGGCCCGGCGAGGCGGCGCAGCAGGCGCCGTTCGCCGCCCTCGACACTGGCGGGATGGACTTTGGCGGCGATAACTGGGGCGCCGACGACTGGGCCGGCGACGACTGGGCCGAGGCCAGCGCGCCGGCCCAGACCGGTCCGCAAGCCATGGCGCCGATGGACTGGTCACCCCGTGAGAGCGCCGCGCCGCCCGCCTGGACAGCCCCGGCCCCGGCCGGCGCCGCCGGCTGGCGACCCTCCGCCGTCACCATCGAGCAGATCGATGTGCTGATCCACGAGCCCGCCCCCGCCGCCGCGCCCGACACCAGTCGCCGCGACCGGGCCCGGGCGATCGACGCCCGCTACCTGAGGAGGCTGTAGGTCATGGCCCTGCCGGCCTCTGCCCTGTCGATCGCTGTGGAGGGCATCACCGGCGCGGTGGTGGACCACTTCACCGCCATCGGCATGGACGTGGTCGCCAGCGCCGACACCCCGCTGGCCGCCGCCGACCGCGCCAAGGGGGCCAGCGCCAAGGACTGCGTGAACTTCTTCCTCTACCGGGTCGCGCCCTCGGCGCATCAGCCGCACCACGGCGTCGGCGATCCCCTGCTACTGCGCCTGTTTTGCCTGGTCACCGCCTTCTCGGCCAAGGCCCTGGCGGCCGGCGACGACAACCGCGACCTCAAGCTGCTCGGCGAGACCATCCGCTTCCTGCATGACGCCCCGATCCTGCCGCGCGCGCCGCTGGCGCCGTTGCCGCCGTCCCCGGGCGCGGAAGACACTCTCTACCGCCTGCAGACCATCCTGCTGGCCCCCAACATGGAAGAGATCAACCACATCTGGACCACCCAGGGCGGCGATCTGCCCTACCGCCTGTCGGCCGCCTACGAGTTCGCCGTGGTGCCGGTCGAGCCCCGCGTCCACCGCCGGCCGGGCCCGCCGGTGACCAGCGCCCGGGTGCAGGTGGACACGGTTCCGGACGCCAGGGTCGATCAGCCGACCCTGCCGCACGCGGCCTTCACCGGCGAGGCGCGCACCCATGCCCTTGAACCGCCGCCCGGCGCGCCGTCGCTGGCCGTCGGCTGGATTCCCGAGCTGTCGATCCAGTCGGCCGGGCGGCTGGTCAACGTCATCACCCTGCCGACAGCGACCACCAGCTTCACCCTGCCCCTGGCCCTGGCCGGCGAGCCCGGCGGGCGGGCGCGGCTGCAGGTGACCTGGCGGCGGGCCAACGGCACGATGGTCGGGGCCGGCTCGGTGGTCGTGCGCACCATCGCCACCGGCTACCTCGGGGCCCATGCGGCCCGCTTCGACCAGGCCCTGACCAAACCGGCGACCGCCGTCCGGATGCAGATCCAGGCCACCGCCGCCATGCCCGACGGCAGCCCGATCACCGACGCCCTGGGCTCCAGCCTGATCGAGGTGGTGTTCGGCCCATGAGCGAGACCCTCGACATCCCCGTCCTGGACGATCCTCCCACCCCGGAGCCGCCGGCCTTCGGGCTGGAAGCCGAATGGCGGCGGGTCAGCGCCCTGCTGACCCTGGCCGAGGCCTCCCGGGCCGGCGAGACCCTGCCGGACGAGACCCAGGCCGCCATCCGCGCCGCCGCCGACGCCGCCCGCGCCTGCCGCGCCCAGGGGGCCTGGGAGGGCCTGCGCCCGCTGCTCGGCGAGGGCCTGTTCGACGAGCTGGTGCAGCTCGACATCGACATTCTGGCCCTGGCCCTGGCGGGCGAGGCGATGCCGATCCTGGCCAGCCGTATCCAGGCGCTGCAGCCGATGGTCGGCCCCGATCCCAGCCTGGCCCTGATGCAGGAGCTGCTGCTGCTGGACGAGGCGGCCGAGGCCGACCTGCTGTTCGCCCGCCTGGCCCCGGAGGCGCCGCTGCAGGCCGGCCGGCTGCTGCGCATCGAGGGCGAACGGGCCTTCCAGACCGTACGCGCCGCCGCCCATGCGGCGACCGCCGTGCTCGGCCGGGCCACCGAGCTGGGTCCGCCGCCGGGCGCCTACCTGGCCACCCGCCGGGTCAGCTGGGACGACATGGTCCTGGCCCCCGCCACCCTGGCGGGCCTGAAGGAAATGGTCGCCTGGATCCGCAACCGGCACGTCGTCTTCAAGGACTGGGGGATGCGCCCCCTGGCCGGGCCGCTGGCCCTGTTCAACGGCCCCTCCGGCGTCGGCAAGTCCTACAGCGCGGCGGCCATTGTCACCCAGCTCAGTGAGGCGACAGGCGAGCCCTGGTCGCTCTACTGCCTCGACCTCGGCCGCATCCTGTCGAAGTACGTCGGCGAGACCGAGAAGAACCTCAACCGCCTGCTCGACGCCCTGCATGGCCGCCGCGCCGTGCTGCAGATCGACGAGGCCGACGGCCTGCTCGGCAAGCGCGGCGAGATCAGCGACGCCCGCGACCGCTACTCGAACCTCGAGGTTTCCCACATGCTGACCCGGTTCGAGACCCATGACGGACCGGTCATCCTGACCACAAATCTCCGATCGAATATCGATTCCGCCTTCCTGCGCCGCTTCCAGATCGTCGTCGACTTCCCGGCCCCCGACCGCGAGCAGCGCGAGCGGCTGTGGGAGCGGCTGCTGCCGCCGCGCGGACCGCGCGAGGACGTGGTGGCGGTCGAGGCCCTGGCGGCGGCGGCGGCCCTGGGCGGCGGGGCCATCCACAACGCCGCGGTGTTCGCCGCCGTGCTGGCCGCCGATGAGCGGGCCCCGCTCGGCTACCGCCACATCGCCCGGGCCGTCTGGCGGGAACTGGGCAAGGACAGCCGCCAGGTGCGCCGCTCCGAAGTCGGCTTCCTGGCCGATCACCTGGAGGCCATCCCATGAGGATCGAGCGGATGCGCATCCGGCTGCCGGCCCGGTTCCGGTCCGACGCGGCCGGGACGGCCCGGGCCATCGCCGAAGCGGTGGCTGGACAGGTCGCCCAGACGCCCGAGCCGCCGGCCCGCTTCAGCGTCGCCCTGGACGGCGGCGGGCGGCCTTCGCCCCTGCTGGCATCAGCGGCCGGCGACGCCGCGGGCCGCGTGACGGGAGCCAAGCCATGGCGGTGATCCGTAAGGGCATGCTGGTCGAGTACGGGCTGTCGATCCCGCCGCTGGCGCTGGTCTTCGACTTCAATCCCCAGCAGATCAGCCGCAGCCGGACGATCACCATCAAGACCGGGGCCTCGCCCGGCCTGCGCGGCGGCTACGACTTCACCACCCCGCTGGAGACGCCGCGTGTCGCCCAGGGCGTCGACATGCAGGCCGAGACCTTCTCGATCGACATCCTGCTGGACGCCACCGACAAGCTGAACGCCGGCGACCCGATCGCCGCCAAGTTCGGCGTGCAGCCGCAGATCGACACCCTGCGCTCGATGCTGGAGCCGAAGATCCAGGCGCCGTCGGGGGTCAAGGTGCTGGCCAGCCTCGACATCGGCGGAACGGCCAAGGCCTTCGAGCGCCAGGAGTCGGCCTCGGTGCTGATCTTCTCCTGGGGCATGCAGAACCTGCCCGTCTTCCTGACCGGGGTGGCCCAGAAGGAGGTGCTGCACCTGCCCTCCCTCGCCCCCTACCGGGCCGAGATGCAGCTTTCCATGCAGGTCATCGAGAGCGCCAACCCCTTCTACGCCGCCGAGAAGGTGCGCCAGACGGCGATGACCGCCCTCAACGCCGCCGACGTGGCCACGGGGATCTTCTGACATGCCGCTGTTCAAGGGATCCCGCTACGAGACCATCGCCCCCTTCGATGCCGATCCAGAGGGGCGGCCGCTGTTCCGGGGCCTCAAGCCCCGGCCGATCGCCCATCCCGAGCCGATCCTCGAATACACCGTCGAACTGCTCAACCGGCTCGATGGCCTGGCGCAGCACTTCTACCGCGAGCCGCGGGCCTGGCACCGGCTGGTCGAGGCCAACCCCGACGTGCTGTTTCCCGAGGACCTGCTGTGGACTCCGGTCCCCGAGGAGGAAACGGGTGTCGAGCTCAAGGGCGACGTCATCCTGGTGCCTCGCCGGGAGGACAAGCGATGAGCCTGCTCTCCGGCCTGCTCGACGGCGGCGCGCGCCAGCCGGCGGCCTGTGTGGTCAAGATCGGCCAGTCCGAGAGCGATCTCGGCTTCATCGCCCGCATGGCCAATTCGATCGAGATCAACCTCGACCGCAACGAGGCGGCGACCGGGACCATGACCTTCGAGGACCGCCGCGAGCCGGACGGGACCTGGACGGTGGCCGACAGCGGCCTGTTCGCCCGCTGGCAGCCGGTCAAGGTGCTGGCCGACTTCGGCAGCTACAGCGAGGAGGTCTTCCGCGGCTTCATCAAGAGCCTGAAGCCCAACTATCCGCCCAACGGCGGCGAGGCGACCTTCGAGATCCAGCTGCAGGACCAGAGCGCCCTCCTGGACCGGGACCACATGCGCCGGGTGTGGGGCGAGCGGGCCCCGGAGAGCGACCGAACCATCCTGGAGACCCTGGTGCGGCCGGCCTCCCTGCGGGTCGATCCGCGATCGGGCCAGGGGCGGTCGAGCCGCTCACTGTCGCAGGACGGCACCGCCATCCGCTTCCTGCGCGACCGGGCCAAGGCCAACGGTTACGAGCTGATCTTCGATGAGGGCAAGGTCTACTTCGGCCCGCCGCAGCTGTCGGGGGCGCCGATGCCGCCGCTGACCCTCTATGCCGGCCGGCGGACCAACTGCCTCTCCTTCGCCGTCGAGGACGACGCGCTGAAGCCCGACGAGGTGCGCTTCGACGCCGCCCCGGCCACCGACGGGGCCGAGCCCGACACCCAGACCATCCGGCCCAACGCCCCAAAGCTCGGACGCACCGCCACCTCGGCCGAGGGCGCTGACCTGCCCACCCCCTTCGTCTGGCGGCTGTCGCGCGAGGGCGACGAGAGCGCCGAGGACATGCGCAGCCGGGCCCAGGCCCTGGCCAACGACAACGCCATGAAGCTGAAGGCCAGCGGCGAGGCCGACGGCTCGCGCTACGGCCATGTGCTGAAGCCCGGGCGGGTGGTGACGGTCGACGGGGCGGGGACCCGCTACGGCGGCGCCTACTACATCGACAAGGTGGTCCACCAGTTCACGCCGGACGGCTATCGCCAGCGGTTCGAACTCAAGCGCAACGCGGTCGGCGAGCAGCCGGGCGGGGCGGTCGGCGGCGTCGCCTCGGCGCTGGCCGGACTGTTCGGATGAGGACCGGCCATGGATGACCTCAACCTCCTCGAACGCGCCGTCCTCCGCCAGGAGAGCAAGTACTTCGGCAAGTACCGGGGCTTCGTCGCCGACGACAAGGACCCGGAAAAACGCGCCCGGCTGAAGCTGACCGTGCCGACGGTGCTGGGCGAGGCGACCAGCAACTGGGCGCTGCCCTGCCTGCCCTATGGCGGGGCCAACGGCATCGGCTTCGTGGCCGTGCCGCCCATCGGGGCGCAGGTGCTGGTGGAGTTCATGGAGGGCGACATCTCCACCCCCCTGTGGACGGGCACCTTCTGGCGGACCACCGACGAGGTCCCGCCGGAGTTCCAGGCCGCCGAGCCGACCGCGAAGATGCTCAAGACCCTGTCGGGCCACGTCCTGGTGTTCGAGGACAAGAACGGCGCCGAGACCATCACCCTCAAAAGCGCCAAGGAGGCCGAGATCCTGATGGACGAGAAGGGCTCGTTCGTCGTCAAGGATTCCAAGGGCGCCGCCGTCACCCTCGACGCCGACGCCGGCGAACTGAAGATCGAGGACGCCAACGGCAACTCGATGACCTTCTCGGCCAGCGGCTTCGTGCTCAAGGACGCCAACGGCAACGAGGTGACCGGGGCCGCCTCAGGGGTGACGGTCAAGGGGACCAGCATCACCGTACAGGGCCAGACCGTGGCCATCGGCGGCTCCGGCGGCGAGCCGCTGATCAAGGGCACGACCCTGCTCAGCATGTTCAACGCCCACACCCATGTCTGCACCGCGCCCGGCGCCCCGTCGGGTCCGCCGATTCCGCCGCTGACCCCGGCGGTGCTGTCCCTCGTGGCGACCACCACATGACCGGCATCGGCGAAAGGCGGCTGCCCCGCGTCACCTACATGGCCTTCCCCTTCCGGGTGACGCCGGAGGGCGTGGAAACCTCGTTGCGCATGTCGCACATCCGCGAACAGGTCGAGCAGGTGATCTTCACCGGCGAGGGCGAGCGGGTGTTTCGGCCCGAGTTCGGCCTGGGGGCCCGCGGCCTGGTGTTCGAGCCGAACCGCGCCCAGAGCTGGGAGCTGGCCCAGAACCGCCTCTACGGCTCGCTGGCCGCCGCCCTGGCCGGAGAGATCGACCCTGACACCCTGCGTGTCGAGGTGTTCGCGCCGGAAGAGGCCCCCGAGCGGCTGGTCGCCCGCATCAGCTACGTCGTCGCCGCCCTGCAGAAGGAGGAGAGCCACGAGCTGGTCCTCTAGACCGGCCCGCCGCACGCCATGGCCCGAGACCCCATTCCAGAGCTGATCTTCAGAGACGGTTGCCCCGACTGCGGCGAGCGGGTGGTGGCGCTGCCGCCGCCGCTGCCGGCCATTGCCGACGACTTCGACTGGCGGGCCCGGGACTACGACAGCTTCCGCCTGTTCCTGATGGAGGAGCTGGCTCACCGCTTCCCCGAGCGTCGGCGCTGGACGCCGGCCGACATGGAGGTGGTCATCGTCGAACTGCTGGCGGCGGCGCTGGACCGGATGTCCCACGCCCTGGACGCCGTCCATGCCGAGCGCTTCCTGGAGACCGCCCGACGGCCGGGATCCGTGCGCCGGCTGCTGTCGCTGATCGGCTACGACCCGACTCCCGACATCGACCCGGCCAAGCTGGCGGCCCTCAACCCCCCGGCCGGAACCGCCAATCCCGCCGCTTGGCGGGTCGAGCGGCTGTGGGAGGTGGATCCCGCCGAGATGGAGGCCGCCCGGCTGCGCGGGCCGCGCCGCATCCACGCCCAGAAGCGGATGGTCACCCTGGCCGACCATGAGGCGCGGATCGTCACCCATCCGCTCGTCACCCGGGCCCGGGCGCGGCTGGTCTGGACCGGGGCCTGGAGCACCATCCTGGTCTCCGTGCTGCTCAGCGACGGCCTGAAGCTGGACGATCCGCTCACCGTCCTGAACCTGGAGCGGCGCCAGCGGATCATCGACTATCACCGCCAGCAGGGCTTGCCCGCGCCGGTGTTCAACGCCGCCGCCACCGCCCGTCGGATGCTTCGCATGCTGGTTGAGCAGGAGCGGCTGGCCGGCTCGGAGGTGTTCCTGGAGGACGCCCGCGAGGCGCCGATCGACTTTGCGCTGAGCGTCACGGCCCGGCCGGGCCACTTCCGCTCGCAGCTGCAGGCGGCGCTGATCCAGGCCTTCTCGGCCGACGAGGGCGGCTTCTTCGCCCCGGGACGGTTCGGCTTTGGCGAGGCGGTGTTCGCCAGCGACATCATCCAGGCGGCCATGGGCGTCGAGGGCGTCGCCATCGCCTGCCTCAACCGGCTGAAGCGGGCCGGGGCCGCCTTCCCCAACCGCGCCGACGCCGGCTCGGTGGCGATCGCCGCCGACGAACTGGCCGTCTGCTTCAACCGACCGGGCCGCGGGACCTTCCGCATCAACGTCGAGGGAGGACTGGTGGGATGACCGGATCGACCCGCGACCTGACCCGCTGGAACCGCACCGGCGTCACCCATTTCGACTATGTCGACGGCAACGCGGCGACCTTCCTGGAGGAGCTGCGCACGGCCATGCTGGCCCGCTTCCTGCGCGGCGCGACCGGCGATGCGCGTGACGCCGACTTCTGGCGCGGCCTGTTCGCCGGCGACCCGGCCGACTGGCCGGCGGCCCTGGCGCTGCGGCCCGGTCTCGACTGGCAGGCCCTGATGGCCGACTTCCCCAGCGAGCCGGAGACGGCGCTGCTGAACAACCGCCGGCTTCTGGCCGCCTACGACGCCGCCAGCGGCGACTATGGCCTGGACATCATGCGCGCCTTCGCCCGGGCGGCGCATGTGCTGATGGGCCACGCCAACGCCTACGCGAACGAGGGCTATCTGCGCACCGCCACCCAGTGGGAGAGCCTGCGCCGGCTGGCGGCCATGGTCAGCTACCATCCCACCCCGCCGGCCAGCGCCTTCACCGAGGTGGCGCTGATCGCCGCCGACGACCCCGCCGCCGCCAGCCTGGTCGACCGCGGTCTGGCGATGAAGGTCTCGCCGCCGCAGGGCGGACCGCCGCTGATCTTCGAGACCCTGCGGCCGGCCTGGGTGCATCCGGCCCTCAATGCGATGCGGGCCCAGGGCTGGGACCTGGACACCACCCTGCTGAACCTTGGGACCGGGGTGAGCTGGCTGGTCGGCCGCGACCCGCCGCCGGCCATTGGCGAGGTGGTGGTGGCCGAGGCGGCCGGGGTGGACCGGGCGGCGACCGTGGCCCATTCGGCGCGCGGACCAGAAGGAATGGCGAGCGTCGGGCTGGAGGGCGACGTCTCCAGTCACAGCTGGCCGGCCTGGAACACCCAGCTGTGGACCGCGCCGGCCAACATCCTGCGGCCCAGCCTGCAGTATGAGAACGGCCGGCTGGTCGTCGAGACCGCCAACACCGCCCGCTTCCGGCCAGGCGACATCGTCAAGCTGGTCGCCAGCGGAACCGAGTATTTCCTGATCGTTGAGGCCGTGACGGCGACCGAGATCGCCTTCCGGACCATGGCCGCCATCACCGGCGCGGTCACCCTGACCCCGATGACCCTCTTCGTCGCCAGCGGCTACGACTGGTTCGTCGACACCCAGCCCTCGGTCGTCAGGGTCTATTTCAACCGCTCGAACACCGTGACGGTCGTCGAGAAGAGTGACGAACTCGTCGTCTGGGGCGGCATCCGCCGGCACGGACGCCGTACCTCGGACAACACCACGACCGGTGTTCTGATGTCCTACCGGTACCCGACGGACCGCCTCAACGAGCGGGCTTTCGGCCTGACCGGCGCCGAGACCGCCGTCCAGGGTCGCGCCCTGGGGCAAAGCCCCTCCTTCCCGGGCCAACCGCCCGGGGCCCCGACCTTCGTCTTTCCGGGCAAGCCCCCCAAGGAGCTGGCCGTCGGCGATCACTTCGTGGCCCGGTGCGACACCCAGCTGACGCCGCTGCGGGTGGCGGGCGTACGCACCGAGCCGGACCGCTACTTCATCCTGTTCAACCAGCTGCCCGCCCGTCCGACCGGTGTCCCGGCCGAGTGGCTCGAGTTCCACGGGCCGATGAAGCGCCAGTTCCGGCCCGTCGACTTCAACCGCAGCCGTGAGCCCGCGGTCGGCGGCGGCGGAGTGGCGGTCTTCGAGGGAATTCCTCCGGCGGCCGCCGACCTGCTCACCCCTGGCCGGCCGCTGATCGTCGAGGATGAGAGCGCCGCCCCGCGCGACCCGGCCCGCGCCGCCATCGTCTCGGCGAGCTGGAACGCCACGCGGACAGCGCTGACCGTGGTGCTCGACGCCGACGCCCCGGCCTTCGCTGGCTTCCGCAAGGGCTGGACCGTGTTCCGGGGCAACACGGCCACCGCCGGCCATGGCGAGAGCCTGGGCCCGAAGGTGATCGGCAGCGGCAACGGCGAGGCCCCGGCCCAGACCTTCAACATTCCGCTGGAGGACATCAGCTTCGTGCCCTCCACCGGCTCGGACTCCGGCTACGCTCCCGACATCGAGGTGCAGGTGGCCGGCCGCATCTGGGCGATGCGCGACCTGGCCGATCCGACCGCCGAGGGAGCCGAGGCCTATTCGCCGGCCCTGGCCGACGACGGCACCCTGGACCTGCACTTCCGCCGCCGGCTGACCACCGGGGTCGACAATGTGGTGGTCACCCGCCACCGCACGGGCTCGGGCCTGGGCGGCAACGCGGTCGCGCCCTACAGCTTCGAAAAGCCGATCGACAAGCATGCGGTGGTCACCGCCATCGTCCAGCCGTTCGCGGCCAGCGGCGGGGCCGAGCGCGAGGCGGTGGCCGACATCCGCACCAACGCGCCTGGCCGGCTGGCGGCCAATGACCGGGCCGTCTCGCTGGAGGACTTCGCCCGCCTGGCCCGCCGCAACGCCGCCGTCTGGCAGGCCCGGGCGGCGCTGGTGCTGGCTCCCGGCCGTGAGCAGGTGGTGGCCCTGACCATCGTGCCAGCCGGCGGCGGGGCGCTGACCTCGGCCCTGCAAGGCGCGCTGGCGGCCTATTTCACGGCCCGGGCCCTGCCCAACACCCGCATCCAGTTCCAGGCCTTCACCCCCGTCCCGGTGCGGGTGACCATCACCGGCCTGGCCATCGACGAGGCCCACTATCCCAGCGACCGGGTCAAGGACGCGGTGCGGGAAGCCCTGCTCAGCCGCTTCTCGCTGAAGCGGCGTGGCCTTGGCCAGGGACTGTTCATCGGCGAAATCCTGGCCGCCATCGACGGGGTGACCGGGGTGATCAACAGCACCGCGCAGCTGCGGCTGGTGGGGGCGGCGCCGGCCGGTCTGGGCGGCTCGCAGACCGCCGAACAGCTGGTCGCGGGAACCTACCGCGCCCTCCACCCGGCCCCGGACCAGGTGGCCTTCCTGGCGGCCGACACCGACATCGTGCTGGAGCAGAGCTGATGGCCAACCCCCTGCTCAGCCGCGCCGGCCTGCTGCTCTATCGCCAGCTGCCCGAGGAGTACCGCTACCGCGACACTGATCCGGGCCCTGGCGAACTGGGCGACCTGGAAGCCTATCTGCACGGCCACGGCGCCTTGCTGGACTTGATGCGCAATACGCTGGAGCAGCTCTATGCCGATGGCTTCGCCGAGCCGGTCGACGCCGGCGGCCCGACGCCGGTCCAACGCCAGATCCAGCCCTGGCTGCTGCCCTATCTGGCCGAACTGGTCGGCGCCGACCTCAAGGCCCCAGATCCCGAGGCCCGCACCCGCGAGCTGGCCCGCTCGGTCGGATGGTACAAGGCCAAGGGGACGCTCGGCGCCATCGATTCCATCGCCGACGTGGTGGCCAATGCCGAGACCTACATCGTCGAGGGCTGGCAGCGGACGCTGATCACCCCGCGCCAGGCCCTGACTCCCTTCACCATGGACCCGGCCGATGTCGGCGACGGCGACCCGATGGGACCGCCGCCGATGCCGTTGGGGACGGCCGACACCCGCCGGTACAACCGCGCTGTCCTCGACCCGGCCGGCGGCAACTCGCTGATGACCCTCTGCCTGCCGCGCCGCGACGCGCAAGGCGGGCCTCTGCCGGTCCGGGACGCGCTGGGCCTGTGCATCAGCCCGCTGTTCTGGCGCCAGTCGGCGCGGACCGGCGCGCCCTGCTTCCCCGGCGCCTTCGACGATTCCTCGCTGCGGACGCCCGACCTGCGCGATCCGGCCCGGGCCGCCGACGTCGGGCCGAACCCGCGCCGTATCCTGGCCTATGTGCAGCCGCCGTTCGGTTTCTTTGCGCCCGGCCTGCTGCGGCTGACCGCGACCGGCGCCGACCCGCTTGGCCTGGCGACGGCCAGCGATCCGATCGGCGCCAAGGACGCGGCCCGCATCCTTCAGGCCCCCAATACGCCGATCGCGGCCAATCTCGACCGCGTCGAGATCGACGGCGACCTGACCATCCCGGCCGGGACCGAGATCACCCTGCGCGACCTGCTGGTGCTGGGCGAGATCACTATTCAGGCGGGCGCGCGGCTGATCCTGGAGCGGTGCGCGGCCCGCCGGGTGGTGCTGCCGGGCGCCGTCGCCGAACCCTCCGTGGAAGCCCATCACTGCCTGTTCGAGGACGTCGGCGTGGCGGCCCCGGCCGGTCCGCGCGGTTTCGCCCGGCTGGAGCATGTCACCGTGCTGGGCCGCATGCGGCTGTGGAAGGTCCAGGCCTCCGACTGCATCTTCGCCGGGACCGTCAACTCCGACATCTGCGCCGCCGGCCGGGGCACCTGCATCCGCTATTCCCGCATCCCGCCGCTGCTGTCGGACGTCGACTGCGGCCTGGGTCGCGGCCAGCACAACACCGCCGCCGAGGCCCTGTTCCTGGCCCGGCCCCTGCATCAGCCGCCGCCCGACCCCTGCATCTTCCGCCAGCCGGCCTTCGGCGAGCCCGGGGCCGGGGTGCTGTCGCATCAGGCGCCAGAAAGTGTGCGGGCCGGCGCCGAGCGGGGCGGGGAGATGGGCGCCTACAACCACCTGGCCCTGGCCGCCAGCCTGGACGCCCTGGCCCTGAAACTCGCCGACTTCCAGCCCCTCGGGCAGGAGCTGGCCATCGTCTACGAAGCCCGCATGGCGCTGTCGCCGCCGAGGCTCACACCATGAACCCGTTTGGGAGGCGTCAATGAAGGGTCAGGTATCCCGCATCAGTCAGGACCGGACGAAGCGCTATTCGGCCGTGTTCCAGAACCAGGGCGCCATGGTCACCGACGCAGACCTGGGCGAGGCCTCGTTCATCGCCCGGGCCCGCACCGACGAGCTCGGCGCCGAGGCGGTCGGAAGCGGCGCGCCGGCCGACGGCGGTGTCGTGCTGGTCACCACCGTCGCCGGCTCCGATGTCGCCGCGCTGCGGCCGGGCCTGGTCTACGCCGACGGCGTGCGGGGGACCGTGCGGCTGCGCGCCGGCGAGACGCTGGGGGCCGGGGCCATCGACCTCTACGCCAAGCAGCAGGACTTTCCCCAGGCGCCCGGCCTGCCGGCCGGCAACCGGGTGGTTTATGCCGACGTCTGGCATCAGGATCGGTTTCCCCTGACCGATCCGGGTCTGGTCGATCCCGGCTTCCACGGCGCCGAGACCTCATTCCGCAGCCGCACCGTCGCCCAGATCAAGATCGCGCCTCTGGCCGACCGGCCACAGATCGGTAGTCCGACCGGACCCTATCCGCGTAAGGGCGACGCCCTGATCCGGGCGGCGATCCGCACCGGGGCGGCGGCGATCGACCCCTGCGACCCCTGCGCCACCGAGACGCCCGAGAGCCACCGGCTGGGCAACGCCCTGTTCCGCGTCGAGGTGCTGGCCGTCACCGGACCGGCCAACGCCCCCATCCGGGTCACCGTCGCCTGGTCGATGGAGAACGCCGCCGAGCAGATGGCCACCAGCCCGACCCCGCCCAGCGCCTTCAGCGGCCGGGTCGGGTCGGTTTTCGAGTACTTCAGCGAGATCACCGAGGCCCACAAGGGCGCCTTCGCCGACCACGCCACCCGCCAGCCCAGCCGGCTGGAGAATGCCTATGTCGACCCCGCCCCGGCACGCACCGATGGCGGCCCGGCCGGCGGCTGGCCCTTCGTGCGGCGCTGGGACGGCTATGCGGTGCTCGATCTCACCGGGGCGTCGCCGACCGCGCCGACCATCCGCAACGGCGCCTTCGACCTCGACGGCGGCCGGGCGCGGATCACCCTCGACAACCTGGTCTTCCAGCTGGACCTGACCGGCAAGCGGGTGCTGGTCGGCGACTACTGGCTGATCGAGGTGCGCGAGTTCGCCGCCGCCGCCGACCGGGTGAAGGCGGTCAGCGACCTGCCGATCGGCATCGAGCACCACTATGCCGTGCTGTACACGATCGATGGCGGCGGGGCCTCCCTCGCCCTGACCGACGCCGACCGGCGGGCGGCGACCTTCCCCAGCCTCGACAATCTGCCGGCCGACCATGTCGGCTACGAGAACCACTGTCCGCGGCTCTACGGGCCCGAGCCGCAGATGAACGTCCAAGAGGCCCTGGACGCGCTCTGCGGCATCAACGCCGAGAAGATTCCCTTCGACAACAACTGCTCGCACATCTTCGACAGCGCCACCAACGTGCAGGAGGCGCTGGACGCCCTCTGCGGCCTCGATCTGTCGCCCCGGCTCGGCTACCGGCTGCTGTTTGATTGGGGGGTGGTCTGCGGCATCAACGTCAGCAAGTTCAATGACAACCTCCTCGATGGGCGGATCACCATCGAGCCGGGCGCCTTCCTCGATCGCAGCGGCAACCTGGCGCAGCTGAACAACCCGATCGAGGTCAACGTCATCACCGGCGCCAATATCGAGATCGTGCCGAACACCAAGCAGGGGCGCGAAGCGAGGGAATACTGCCTCTGCCTGCTCTACAATCCCGACCAGTCGATCACCGCCCACCTCGTCGAGCGCAGCGATTGCTGGTGGGAAGAGGACATGACCTACGAGGAGAAGGTCGCCGCCTGCAAAAAGGAAAAGGCGGGGATCAAGGGCCTCTTCGACGGCATCGTCGCCGAGGAGAAGACCCTGGCGCGCGACAAGTTCGTCCTCGCCGCCACCGGCGACGAGCCGCTGGCGCGCAGCTACCGCATGACCCAGGCGGAAGACGGCGAGATCGGCGCCATGCTCGGCAAGCTGCGGGCGGCGGTCGAGCCAAAGCTGTCGGAGGAGAAGACGGCCTGGCTCGACACCGCCTTGACCGAGGCGGAGGCCGAGAACGATCCGGCCGCCGCCGGACCGGCGGCCGCCGGCTTCAAGCGCGGCGCGCGGGCGATCGCCAAGATGAAGGTCATCGCCGAGGGCTACCGGCTGGCCGCCGAGGCCTGCGAGTGCCGGTACTATCTCCCCAGCTGCCCGACGCCGGTCGTCCTGCCTAAGCGAGCCCTGGTCCCCATCGCCTGCGTCACGCTGGTCTTCGAGGGCCTGGGCCTGCATGAGGTCTGCCGGTTCTGCTGCCGGCGCCAGGCCATGACGCCGCGAACCTGGCGCTATTGGTATGGCGACCATCACCTGTGGAACATGGGCGATCTGGCCGAGGGCTGCTGCGAAAAGATCGGCCTGTTCGCGCCGGAGCAGCCGACGACGCCCAACACCGGCAGGTTCCAGCCCTGGCAGCCCGTCGGGGAGATCAAGCCCATGCCGGTCTGGCCGGGCCGCCCGCCCGGCGTCGGCGGACCGCCGGACGACCTGATCAATCCTCCGCCCGGACAGGGTCCGATCTGGACTTCCAACCCCGACATCATCGACCTGGCGGGCGAGCCCGCCGTCCAGGTGTTGCAGGGCCACGGCCTGGACGTCACCGAGATCATCGATCTCGACGAAGGCGACCCGATCGCCGCGCTGGCCGCGATCAGCGGGATCGAGGGCGACGAGCGGATGACCTATGGCGGGGCGACCAGCCCCGGGGACAAGGTCGCCCTCTTGATGCAGGACGGCGTCTCGCGCGGCTATGTCGTGCTGGCCCGCGGCGAGGGCCGCTATCCGTTCGCCACCAGCGGCGACAAGGTCAAACCGCAGCTCGACATGAGCGGTATCGAAGGCGCGCTCAGCGAGGCCGAGGCGGCCAAGACGGCCATCGGAACCGATCTGACCGAACTGGAAAACCGGCGCGACAGCGTGGCCGGCGAGGTGGTCGGGCTGAAAGCCCAGGTCGACGGCATGCGCAAGGCCCAGGAGGAGGTGTCGGCCAAGGTCACGGCCGCGGCCGAGAGCAAGACCCGCCTGGACAGGGAAATCGCCGTCCTGGCCGCCGAGCGCGACCGGCTGGCCGGTGGGGTGATCGAGCTGCGCGGCCTGTTCGAGCAGGTAAAGGGCGAGGGCGACCGGATGCTGGCCGACCTGGAGAAGGTGCGCGGTCAGTTCAAGGAGCTGGCCGTCGAACGCGACAAGCTGTCGATCAGCGTCTCCGCCGCCCAGCCGGTCCTCACCGTCGCCGCCAACCAGCCGGCCCTGGTCGAGACCCTGCGGGCCGAGGGGGTGGTCAACCTGGGTGAGTTCAACGCCATGCCCGAGGCCGACCGCACCCGCGCCTTCGAGAAGGCCGGCGTGCCCGCCGCCGAGCGCAAGCGGATCCTGGCCAATCTCAACACCCGCATGAAGCCGGCGGGGTAGCGTCATGGCCAAGACCCGTCGCCGCCTGCCGGCCGCCGCCGTCCGCTCCACCGCCGCCCGCCGGCGGCACGGGGCCGAACCGAACGCCGCCCTCAAGGCGGACCTGAAGGAGAAGCTCAGCCCCACCGCCGGGGCCCAGGAGCTGGCCGCCAAGCCCAAGCCGGCGGCTCAGGACGAACCGGGGTCTCGCGAGGGGGCCGCGCCGCGGGAGGTGGTCGAGGCGCCGGTCGAGACCGGACCGGAGGCGCCGGCGGCGGCCGAGCTGAGGCCACGCGGCCTCGCCGATCCGCTGTCCGGCTAGGGCCGATGAAGGCGCTGGTCACCCGGTCGCCGCAGCCGGCCGCCCGATCGACGACGGTGGCGCGGGCCGCGGCCCCGGAAGCGCGGCTGGCCGCGGCCCGCCAGCTGATCGGCGTGCAGCCGATGCTGACCGTCGGGCCCGCCGACGACCCGATGGAACGCGAGGCCGAGCAGACCGCCGACCGGGTGGTCTCGATGACCGCCCCGCCGGCCGCCCCGACGGGGGCGCGCCGCGATGGCCCGGCGGCCCAGCCCCTGCGCCGCACCGAACAGCCCAACCTCGACCAGCTGGAGACCGATCCGCCGATGCCGGCGGAGCTGCAGGAGCCGACCGTCGCCGCCGCCGAGGACGTGCCGATGGAGCAGCTGGACGGCGACGACATGGCCGAGATCAGTTCGGGCCAGCCGGCCGACCCTGGCGGCGAGGTCCAGCCCCTGCGCCGGGCGGCCGAGCCGGCCATGGTCGGCCGCGAGGGCGGCGCCGCCCCGGCCAGTGTCGCCGCCCGGGTCGCCTCCCCCGGTCCCGGCCGGCCGCTGCCCCGCGAGGTGGCGGCCTTCATGGAGCCGAGGTTCGGGGTCGGCTTCGGCGATGTCCGCATCCACGACCAGCCGGCCGACCGCCAGGCCAGCGCCCGCATCGGGGCCCGTGCCTTCACCCACGGGGCCCACATCTGGCTGGGCCCGGGCGAGCGGGTCGAGAACCGCCGGTTGCTGGCCCACGAACTGACCCATGTGGTCCAGCAGACCAAGCGCGGGCCAACCCCGGGCCAGCCTCCCGTGCGCCCCGAGCGCCTGCAGCGCGGGGTGATGGACGAGATCGAGAGCGTCGCCCGCTACATCCCCGGCTACACCCTGCTCAGCGTCATCCTCGGCCGCAGCCCGATCACCGGCCAGACCGTGCCGCGCACCGCCGAGAACCTGATCGGCGGGGTGCTGGGACTGATCCCCGGCGGGACCATCCTGGTCGAGCGGCTGCGCGAGAGCCACGCCCTGCAGAAGGGCTACGAATGGGTGACCGGCCGGCTGGCGGCGTTGAACCTGACCTGGGACCGGGTCAGCCAGGCGGTCAGCGACCTCTTGAGCTGGCGCAACGCCTTCTCGCCGCGCGAGGCCATCCGCCGGCACCTGGGACCGATCCTCGATTCCATCATCACCTTCGCCATCGAGCTGAAGGACCAGATCCTCGAACTGATCATCAAGGGCGCCCTGGCCCTGGCCGGCCCCCGCGCCGAGCAGGTGTGGGGCGTGTTCAAGGAGGCGCGCGACAGCATCAACCTGGTGCTGGAAGACCCCCTGCGCTTCGCCGGCAACCTGTTCCGGGCGGTCGGCCGGGGGTTCAGCCAGTTCGGCAGCAACTTCGCCGACCACATGAAGCGCGGCCTGATGGGTTGGCTGTTCGGGGCGCTTGGCGGGGCCGGCATCCAGATGCCCGCCCAGCTGGATCTCAAGGGCATCATGTCGATCGGCCTGCAGGTGGTCGGCCTGACCTGGCGCCAGTTCCGGGTCGATATCGTGCGGGCCCTGGAGCCGAACGGCGAGGCCAAGGTCGCCTTCGTCGAGCGGGCCGTGGGCGTGGTCCAGACCCTGATCACCGAGGGCTTCGGCGGCATCTGGCGCAAGATGCTGGAACTGATCGACGGCTTCAAACAGACGGTGCTGGGCGGCATCAAGACCTTCGTCACCCAGACCATCGTCACCCAGGCCATCGCCTGGCTGGCCAGCCTGACCAACCCGATCGGCGGCATCGTGCGGGTGCTGAAAGCCGCCTACGACATCATCGTCGTCTTCATCGAGCGGATGCAGCAGATTCTCGAGCTGGTGCGTTCGATCTTCTCCTCCATCAAGGCCATCGCCCAGGGCAACATCGACCAGGCGGCCAACTTCGTCGAACAGACGATGGGCCGGACGGTGCCGATCATCATCTCCTTCCTGGCCGGGCTGCTGGGGTTGGGCGGCATCTCGGGCCAGATCCGCAATGTCATCCAGCGTATCCAGGCGCCGGTGGTGCGGGCCCGGGTTCGGCTGGTGACCTTCCTGGTCAAGAAGGCCAAGCAGCTGATCTCGCGGATCATCCAGCGGCTGAACCGGGGCCGGCGGCCGCCTAAGGTGCGGTTCCAGTTCATGGGCAAGCCGCACGAGATGAGCGGCGAGGTCGAGGGCAATCAGACCCACCTCTACATCGCCAGCAACCGCAAGCGCCGCGCCGACCCGATCCGCCAGGAGGTCCGCGCCGCCATGCTGGCCGCCCGCCAGAAGGGTTCGACCAACCCGGCCCTGGACGTCGTCCAGCAGAAGATGGAGGGCCCGGTCACCCAGGCCAGCACCTCCATGGAGGCGGTCAAAACGGAGAGCAGCACGGAGAACAGCCGGCGCACGTCCGAGACCGCCAAGCAGAAGGTGCAGACCGCCGCCACCGAGGTCAGCCAGGCCTCCGCGCCGCTAACCTCCGAGCCGGCGCTGGACGCCGAGCCCCCGGATGGCAGCTTCGTCCGCGCCGTCGAGCCCCGGCCGCTGCTCAATCGCCAGCCGATCGAGGGGCAGGCGGGAACCTACGCCAGCCTGGCGACCCAGTACCTGAACCAGGTCCCGCCGACCGGCGGCAACCCGATGTCGGTCTACTACGAGCGCGACCACCTGCCCGGAAAGGCCATCCTGTTCGGGTTGAAGGAGGTGGTCGACGAGGGCCGGGTGTTCGTCGAGACCCCCGCCACCGCTGGCCCGGCGGCCGGCCAGGCCCCTGCGGCCGCAGGCCAGGCCGGGGCCGACCCGTTGCGGGAGGGCGAGCCGCCGGCGACGACGCCGGCTCCGACCGCGCCCACGACGGCGGCGCCGGGCGCAGCCAGCGCCGGGGCGGCTGACTTTGGAGCCCTGAGCACCGCGGCGGCCACCGCCGCCGGCGAAGACCTCTACGCCATCATCCTCTACCGGCCGATCCACCGGACCAAGACCGCGTTGGGGACGATCACACGGGCGGACGCCAAGGGCATGATCACCCGCGAGGCGGCCACGGCGGCGACGCGAGCCGGCAAGGTCGCGGCCGTCCGCCGGTTCCTTCGGACCCGCGTCGAGGAGGAGGTCCGCTCCCTGGTCGGGGTCTACAATTCCGACGCCCAGGCCACGGCCCAGATCCGCAATGCCGCCCGCGCCGGGCTCGACCGGATCATCGCCCTGAACGAGAACTTCAACCTCAAGAACGAGGCGGCGCCGGCCGGCGCCGCGACCCCGCCGTCGCCGACCGCCGGCATGGAGGCCGGCGCGCGGAATCGCTCCGCCGCCCGGGGAACCCTGACCTCCGGTCAGGTCGCAGCCGAGCATGGACCGGAAGGCTCGGTGCAGGCCTACAGCGCCTTCGGCGCGCGCGGCCACCATACCGAGGCCGACCACGTGCTGGAGAAGGCCTTCCCCCTGTCGGTATTGCGGACCGACACTGAGTCCGCCTCCTCCCCGCCCCGAACCTTCGGCGACGATCGGTTGGTGGGCCAGCTGGGCCTGACCTCGTCCGGCCTGCTACCCCGCGATATCACCGACGAGAAGAAGCGTGCGGCCGAGGCGCGGCTAACGAGCCTCAAGACCCTGCCGTTCAACGCCGTAGGCTCGGGGCCGCTGGCGCGCGGCTACGACCTCAACGCGGCGATGACCATGCTGCTCTACCGGCCGCTGGCGGCGCGGGTGACCCGCCAGACGCCCAACTCCGGCTCCTGGCGCGACATTGTCCAGACTTTCGGCGACGCCCAGAAGGCCGCCATCCGCGGCTATGTCCTGGACCTGGACGGCGTCGGGCTGGACCAGGTGCGCCAGTCGTTCAAGGGACCGCTGCGCGGCATCCTGGGCCGCAAGTTCGAGCGCCACATGGGCATCATCCGGGGCGAGTACAACAACGAGATGGCGACCATGCAGCGGATCAATCCGCGCGACCCACAGAAGGGCGCGGCCAGCCAATACGCTCAGGCCTTGATGAGGCGGATCAACACCGGGGCCGGCACGCTGCGCGGCGACCTCGACGGGCTGTTCTAGCCGCGCGCCGTTCCGATGCCGTCCAGCATGGCCGTGAGGCCGAACTCGAACACCGCTTCGCTGGCCTGGACCTCGCCGTCCTGTTCGGCCAGAGCCGTGCCGAGGGCGTAGCGGGCCAGGCAGAGGAAGGCGGCCACAGCCTGTTCGGGGGTGAAACCCTCGGCCTCCAGCCGGGCGAGGTTGGCGCGGGCTCGCGCGGCGCGGCCGCCGACCGTGGGCCGCGCCCCGGCCAGCAGCCGGGCGGCGTCACGGCGCGAAAGCCCGGCCCGCCGGATGGCCCGCGCCCCCTCGGCCAGCCAGGCCCGCCAGTCGCCCGCCGACTCCGCCGCCGGCAGCGCCTGGGTCAGCAGGGCGTCGGCCATGTGGTCGCGCAGCTCGCCCATGTTGCGGAAGTGCCAGTAGAGCGACGGCCCCTTGACCCCCAGCTCGGCCGCCAGCCGGCGGGTCGACAGGCCGTCCAGCCCGGTCGTCTCCATCAGCTCGAGGGCGACCCGCAGGATGGCGTCGCGATCAAGGACGGGGCGTTCGGTGGACGTCGATTCGGACAAGGCTGGACTCCAGGCGGCCGTTCCCTCTATCACTGCTAGGGAGAGCCGGCGCAAGACCGGATCGGCGCCTGGGAGGGCCCAAGATGAAGCGATTGATGCTGTCGGCGGCCTTGGCCTGGGCGGTGTTGACCGCGCCGGCGGCGGCCGGTGAACTGATGGGCGTCGCTTGCAGCACGCCCGCCCCGGTCCACTGCGCCCCGAGTGGCTGCACGCCGGCTGAGCTGGCCAACACCGGCAACGCCGTCGAGCCGGCCAGCGGTCGAAAGTTCTTCCTCGACTACCCCTGCGACCTGAAGCCTGGCGAGAAGGTCACGGTCGTGCTCAGCCTTCACGGCGGCGGCTCGATCGGCAACTGGCAGCGCCACTACTTCCCGCTGCTCGACCTGAAGGACAGATACCGCCTGGTCGTGGCCACCCCTTCCGGCACGGCCTTCGGCTGGAAGGCGGAGTCCGACGACGCCTACCTGCAGGGCATCGTCGAGGCGGTCGAGGGCGCGGTCGGGCGGGACAATATCAAGGCCTTCTGGCTGGTCGGCCATTCGCTCGGCGGCCAGACCTCCAACCGCCTCTTGACCACCCCCTTCTATCGCCAGCGGCTGACCGGCTGGGTCAGCCTGTCGGGCGGGCGGCTGGGGTCGCGGCGCGAAGACATCCGGGCGCCGATCCCGTCTGGCGTCCTCCTGCCGCCCGGCGCCCCGCCCGGGCCGCCGCGGCTGGTCGCCGACGCCTCGGTGCTGCCGGACTTTCCCTTCTCCCACATCTACGAGACCGGCGAACACGAGTTGACCGCCGCCGGCCTGCCGGACGGTTCGCGCTGGGCGCAGCAGCTGGGTTGCGGTCCGCGGGCCCCGGCCGTCGAGGTCGTCGATACCCAGGCCGGCTATGTCCAGGACACCCGCGTGCAGGCCAGTCCCAACCCCGTCTGGGGTCTAAAGGCCCGGCCGGGAACAGCGCGGCTCTACCGCTATCCCGGCTGCCCGGGCGGCCGGGTCGTCGCCGACGTGGTGCGGCTGGACAAGGGCCACACCGAGGGCCTGGAGCCGAAAATCACCGAAGAGATCGTCAAGCTGATGCTGTCGGCCCGCTAGGAGGGGCGTTGTCATGAAACTCAGGTTCCTGGCGCTCGGCGCCCTGATCGCCGCCATCGCCGGCCCCGCCGCCGCTCAGACCGTCGCTGGGGCCACCTGCGCGCCGACAGCCCGCTGTGAGGGCGAGGCCTGTCTCGCCCCCGGCGTCCTGGCAAACCTCGGCAACGCCACCGATCCCAAAACCGGCCGCAAGTTCTTCCTCGACTTCCCCTGCGACCTCAAACCAGACGAGCCGGTGCTGTTCATCCTCAACATCCACGGGGCCGGCTCGATCGCCAACTGGCAGCGCCACTATTTCCCGGCCGCCGACTATAGGGACCGCTACCGCCTGGTGGTCGCCACCCCGACCGCCGCCACCAGCGGCCAGATCGGCCCCGGCGGTCCCAGCATCCGCATGTGGGCGCCGGCCGCCGACGACGCGCACCTGCGCAATATCGCCGACCTGGTGGTCGAAGGCTTCGGACCAAAGCGCATCAAGGCCTTCTGGCTGGCCGGCCACAGCCAGGGCGGCATGACCTCCAGCCGCATCGTCTGCTCCGACGCCTTCAAGGACCGGGTCGACGGCTGGCTCAGCCTGTCGGGCGGCCGCATCGGCCGCGCCCCCATCGTCGCGACCTTCGGCCCGCCCAAGCCGGACGGCTCGCCGCCCGACCCGCTGCCGCGCAACATCCCGCTCGGCGCCGCCATGCCCACGGCCTGCGACTTCTCCCACATCTTCGCCACCGGCGAGCATGAGATCACCGAACTGCCGCAGACATCGCCCTGGGCCGAGAAGTATGGCTGTGGGCCGCGGGTGCGCCGCGAGGACATCGTCGATACCCAGGCCGGCCATGTCTGGGACTACGCCCGCGCCACCTATCCGGCCTGGGGGACAAAGGCCCGGCCGGGAACGGCCCAGCTGTTCGCCTATCCCGGCTGCAAGGGCGACCGCCTGGTCGCCGACGTCGTGCGCCTGGACAAGGGCCATACCGAGGGCCTCGAACCCAGGGTCACCGAGGCCATCCTGCAGCTGATGGTCGCCGCGCCCGGCGGCAAGGTCAGGACCGCGGCCGGCGGTTAGGCCTTGCGGCGCAGGGGCACGACCTTGGGGTCGGCGAAGGCCTGCGGGAAGTCGGCGATCGCGCCCGGGTGGCCAAACAGATAGCCCTGCGCCTCGCTGCACAGTTCCTGGTCGAGGAAGGCCAGTTCCTCCAGCGTCTCCACCCCCTCGGCCAGCACCGACAGCTGCAGGCCGCGGCAGAGGCCGAGGATGGCCCGCACGATGGTCTGCGCCTGTTCGCTATCGCCGATGTTGCGCACGAAGGATTGGTCGATCTTGATCTTGTCGAACGGGAAGGCGCGCAGGTTGGACAGCGACGAATAGCCGGTGCCAAAGTCGTCCATCGCCACCTTGACGCCGATGGCCTTCAGCTGGCCCAGCGTGGCCAGGGCCAGGTCGAAATCCTCGATCAGCGCCGTCTCGGTGATCTCCAGCTCCAGCCGCTCGGGGGCCAGGCCGGTCTCCTTGAGGATCTCCTCCACCCGCCGCGCCAGGCTGGCCGAGCGCAGCTGGACGCCGGAGATGTTGACGGCGATCTGCAGCGGCTTGGACCAGCTGGCCGCCTCGGCGCAGGCCTCGCGCAGCACCCACTCGCCGATGGTCAGGATCAGGCCGGTCTCCTCGGCCAGGGGCACGAACATCGACGGCGGCACGGTTCCCCGCTTGTCGCTGGTCCAGCGCAGCAGGGCCTCGAAACCGAAGATCACCCCGTCCTTCAGGGTCGCCTGCGGCTGGTAGACGACCTTGAACTCGCCCCGCGGCAGGGCCTGGCGCAGGTCGAACTCGATCAGCTGGCGTTCGCGCAGCTGCGCCCCCAGCTGCGCCTCGAAGAAGCGATAGCCGTCCCGCCCGGCCGCCTTGGCCTGATAGAGGGCGGCGTCGGCGTTGCGCACCAGGCCAAGGGCCGTCTCGCCGTCGTGCGGATAGAGGGCGATGCCGATGCTGACCCCGACGCTGGTCCGCTGCTCGCCGATGGCGATCTCGGGGGCGACGGCGGCGAGGATCTTCTCGCAAAGCTGGGCGACGTCGGTAGGCTTGCAGTCGCCCAGCCGGATGACGGCGAACTCGTCGCCGCCCAGGCGGGCGAAGACGTCTTCCCGTTCGAGCACGGCGGCCACCCGGTCGGCGACCACCTTCAGCACCACGTCGCCGGCCCCGTGGCCGAGCACGTCGTTGACCTGCTTGAAGCGGTCGAGATCGAGGCAGAGCACCGCGAAGGTGTCGTCCTTGCGCCGGTGCACCTTCAGCTGATGCTCCAGGCAGTCGTTGAAGGTCACCCGGTTGGGCAGGCCGGTCAGGCTGTCGTTATGGGCCAGGAAGCGAATCTTGGCCTCGGCCGCCACCCGGTCGCGCAGGTCGCGCAGGGCCACGGCCAGCCGCGGCACGCCGTCGAAGCTGAGTTGGCGGGCGACCACCTCGACCGGCACGGCCTCGCCGCTGGCCGGGCGGATGCGGGCCTCGACGCGATCGCCGGCGACCAGGCCCTCGGGGGCGGTGTCCTCGTCGAACAGGCTGGCGAACGGGCGTCCGACCAGCCGCTCGGCGGCGACGCCGGCCATCCGCGCCAGGGCGTCGTTGGCGGTGACGATGCGGCCGTCCTCGCAGATGGCCAGACCCTCGACAGCCGCGTCGGCCAGCTCGTTCAGCCGCCGGCGCTCGCCGCGCCGCTGACGGGCGCTCCACACCAGGGCCCCGGCGCAGAGGGCCAGCAGCAGGGCGGCGGCGACGCCGACCCAGACGGCCAGACTGCGATCGGTGACCACCGACTGCGGCAGGCCGACCGAGGGGTCCGGCTGCAGGGTGATGGCCGCCATGCCGGTGAAATGCAGGCCGACGATGGCCACGGTCAGCAGCAGGGCCGCGCCCAGCCGCCGACGGATTCCCGGCCCGCTGCGCGCCAGCCAGAAGGCCAGGGCCCCGAAGCTGCAGCCGATGACCAGCGAGGCGGCGATCATGCCGAAGTCCCAGTCGACGCTGCCGGCGATACGGAAGCCGGCCATGCCCAGGTAATGCATGGCCCCGATGGCCAGGCCGGCCATGGCGCCGCCGATCGGGGCGTTGTGGCGGCCCGGCCGCAGGGCGAAATGGAAGGCGCCGCCGAACAGGGCCACGGCCACGAGCAGGGACGCCAGGGTGTCGATGACCACATAGGCGGTTGGCAGGCCGGTCTTGAAGGCCAGCATCGCGACGAAATGGGTCGCCCAGACTCCGGCTCCGGTCACCGTCGCCGTGGCCCCGATCAGCGCTGCGCGACGCAGGCCGTGCGCCCGGCCGACGCGGTCCATCACGCCGACCGCCGTGCCGCAGGCGAGCAGACAGACCAAGGCGGCCAGAAGGACGTATCCGAACTCGTGCTGCGTCGTCAGACAGCTGTAGACCTTGAACATTCGCTTCCAACTCCGGCCGCCAACACTGGCGGCTCTCCTGCAGCGCCACGGGAAAACTCTAGGACAACGTGCTGAATCCCCGGTTTAGGTTTGGCCAGATTGTCGGCCATTTCGCCTTCTGCGCGGCTTTGTCGCGGAAAAGCGGCTAGCCGTCGCGCCGCCGGTAGTAGTGCCGCACCAGGCCGCTGCCCATCTGGCGGACCCTGGTCGGCTCGAAGGCGACCATCGGGCTGGGTCCCGCGAACAGCGGGATGCCGCCGCCGAGGACGACCGGCACGACGTGCAGTTCCAGGCTGTCGATGTGCGGGACAAGGCCGGAGGCCAGCTGGCCGCCGCCCATCAGCCAGATGTCGCCGCCGTCCATCGCCGCCTTGAGGCGGTCCAGGCCGCGCCCCGGGTCGCTGTCGCTGTCGATCTTCGGGTTGCCGGGATCGATGGCGGTGCTGGTGATGACCATGCCGGGTGACCTGGCGCCCTTCCAGAAGCCGAAGCCGGCCATCTTCTCATAGGTCGCCCGGCCGCAGATCACCCCGCCGACGGCCTTGGCGAAGGCGTCCCAGCCGTCCTCGTCGCCCGCGTCCGCCGGCGAGGGGCGCTGATAGGGGGTCAGCCAGTCGATGTCGCCGCCTGGGCCGGCGATGTAGCCGTCGATGCTGGCGGCGGCGAAGTAGCGGAGGCGGGGCTCGGCCATGGCGGCAACCTTAAGCCCGCCGAACGCCGTTTTCCAGATCAGCGACCCTGGGCGTCGAAGAAGGCGTCCGGGTCGTCGACCTCGACCAGCTTGCCGCGGCGGATTTCCAGGAAGCGGTTGGCGGCCGTGCGGGTGAAATAGCGGTCGTGGGAGACGAACAGGCAGCTGACGTCGGCGGTTTCCAGCTCCGCCTCCAGCGCTTCCTGGCCCTCGATGTCGAGGTGGTTGGTCGGCTCGTCGAGCAGGTAGAAGTTGGGCCGCTCCAGCTTCAGGCGCAGGAAGATCAGCCGGGCCCGTTCGCCGTAGCTGAGGCGGCTGATCGGCTCGTTGATACGGATGAAGGGAAATCCGGCCTGGGCCAGCAGGCGGGTGGCCTCGCGCTCGGTCGCCTCCGGCGCGGCGGAAACATAGGCCAGCAGGCTGGTCTTCAGCGGCAGGTCTTTCATCGACTGGTCGAAGTAGACCAGTCGCGCCGCCGGGTTGAACCGCACCGCCGCCGTGCCGTCATAGTGCTGCAGGGCCGGGTCGAAGGCGGCGGCCAGGGCGTTGAGCAGGGTGGTCTTGCCCGCTCCGTTGGCCCCCAGGATGGCCACCCGGTCGCCGGCGGCGATGGCCAGCCGGTCGATGGTGATCAGGGTGCGGCTCCGATCCGGCGTGGTCACGGTCAGGCCGTGCACGCGCAGCGCCACCCGCGCCTCGATGTCGCCCTCGGCCAGTTCCAGCCGCCGTTCGCGAGCGACGAGGACCTCAGTGCGGTTCCCCTCGATGCGGGCGATCCTGGTCTCAATAGCTTGCTTGCGCTTGTTCAGCTCCGGGTTCTTCACCGCCCAGACTTTGTAGCGGGTGGCGGCGGCCTCCAGCCGGCGCACCTCCTTCTCCTCCAGCCTGCGCTGGCTGGCGGCGGCGGCGTCGCGGCGCAGCAGTTCCTCACGGGCCGCGTCGAAGCGGCTCTTGAAGCTGTGCACCCCGTCGGCGCGCAGGAACAGAGTGCGGTCGGTGACCCGGTTGAGGAACTCGCGGTCGTGGCTGACGATCAGCATCGGCACATCGAAGGCGCCGGTCAGCCAGTCCTCCAGCCGGTTGATGTTGGCCAGGTCCAGGTGGTTGGTCGGCTCGTCGAGGATGAGGATGTCCGGCTCCTCCAGCCGCGCCGCCCCGGCGATCAGCAGCAATCGCCGCCAGCCGCCCGAAAGCGAGCCGAAGGTCTGGTCGGCGACCTCGGGCGCGACCTCGATCTCGTCCAGCAGCACATCGATGCGCCAGTCATCGTCGCCATTGCCGACCGCCTCGAGCGACCGGCGCAGCACCTCGCGGACCGGCAGGTCGTCCAGGCCCGGCGGAATGTCCTGCGGCAGGTAGCCGACCCTTAAAGACCGGGACTTCAGCACCTGTCCCCTGTCGAGTTCCAGCTCGCCGGACAGACAGCGCAACAGGGTGGTCTTGCCGGCCCCGTTCTCGCCGACCAGGGCGGTGCGCGCATCGTCGAGCAGGAAGGAAACGTTCTCGAACACCTTGGCCGAGCCATGGAAGAAGCTGGCCTCGTCCATCCCGAGCACGGCCTGACGCGGCGCCATTTCATCCTCCCATGGCGCGAGAGGACCCGGCCGACGATCCATGTTCTGTTTCGGTCGGCCAAGTGGTGTCAATCAGTGAGTTCGCCTCGGGTCTCCCTTCTCCCCTTGTGGGAGAAGGTGTCGGCGAAGCCGACGGATGAGCAACTGTGTTTAGGCTTGGTAGTTTGGTTGCCAAGTCTGGCCG
>NZ_JBXASF010000015.1:0-134833 GCF_058809015.1 Caulobacter sp. GW821-FHT11A05
CCACCCTCAACGCCATGCTCAGAGACAACAAGCCCTGGACACAGCTCACCGCCTAACCAAACACAGTTGCTCATCCGGCGCTTCGCGCCACCTTCTCCCGACGAGCGGGAGAAGGAAAATCAGTTCCGGACCTTGAACCGCACCAGCTGTTTCGCCGGCGCGTCCCAGTCCGGGTCGAGCGACTGCGCCTTCCGGTAGTCCAGCCACGCCGCCTTGGCGTCGCCCAACCCTTCCTGCGCAAGCGCCCGGTTGTAGTAGGCCTTGGCCGGCTCATCGACGCCGAGGGCGATGCCCCGGTCGATCTCGGCCAGGGCTCCGGCATAGTCCCGGTCCGCCATTCGCAGCACGCCGCGGTTGACGAAGGCTTCGCCCAGTTCGGGGCTCAGCCGGATGGCTTCCTCGAAATCCCGCGCGGCCGGGCCATAGGCCTTGCCACGCATCTGCATCACGCCGCGGTTGACCAGGGTGCCGGCGCGGTCACGAATGGCCAGCCCCTCCTCAAGGGCGCGGGAACAGGTTTCGATGGAGGCCTTGTCCGACTTGCCGCGGAAGGCCGCCTTGGAGCAGGCCGGGGCCAGGCCTTCGCCCAGCACCAGGACTGAAGCGCTGGCGGAGGAACCCGCCGCCAGCGCCATCAGCACGCCCGCCAGAAGCGCGGGCGTCCGGTTCACTTGCGGGTCACCGAGAAGCGGGTGAGCTGCAGCTGCGGCTCCTTCCACTCCGGCGCCAGGGCGATGGCCTGTTGATAGGCCAGGTAGGCGTTCTTCGGATCGCCCATGGCCTCATAGGCGATGGCGCGGTTGTACCAGGCCTTCTCCGGCTCATCGACGCCCAGCGCCATGCCGCGATCGATCTCGGAGAGACCCTCGGCGTACTTCTGTTCGGCGATCAGGCTGGCGCCCCAGTTGACGTAGGCCTCGCCCAGGTCCGGCGACAGGCGCAGGGCGTTGGCGAAGTCGGCGCGCGCGTCATCGTAAGAAGCCCGGCGCAGCTTCAGGATGCCGCGGTTGACGAAGGTGCCGGCGCGATCGCGCGGACCCATGGCCTGGGTCTCGATGGCCAGGGTGCAGTTGTCGATGGACTTCAGGTCGTTGCGGCCGCTGAGGGCGGCCTTGGAACAGGCCGTCGCCAGGCCTTGCCCGAGCACGAGAGCCGCGCCGGAAGCAGGCGTGGTGGCGGCAAACAGGGTGGCGGCCGTCATGGCGGCGGCTGCGAACGCGACTTTCTTGGACATTAGCTTTTTTCCTCCCAGCGCTCAGTTGTGACCGTCATTAAAGTATCACGGTTCGTGGATAAGCCGCATTACAAATAGTCGCCGTCAAGCGGTTCGAAGGTCACGCCCGCGCTCGGTTGATATTCCTCGCTACGGCCCAATTGCTCAAGGCCAAGGCGAACCGCGACCGGGGCGAAATCCGAGTAGCCGGCCGGGCGATTTCCCGGGCCCGTCTTCCGGGCGGCGCTGGCGCTGCTTGATATCTCCGTCAGCCTACTGATCGATGTCTTGAAGGACGCCCTGTCGTCCGGCGCAAGTGGGCCGGCGACGGAAGACAGCGGCTTTACCTTTGGCGCCAACAGGATATCGACAGACCCCATGAATCTGACCCGCTTTCCTCGCGCCCGCTTCGCCCATCTGCCGACGCCGCTTGAGCCGGCGCCCCGACTTGGCTCCGTGCTCGGCATCGACCTGTGGATTAAGCGCGACGACTGCACCGGCCTGGCGGGCGGCGGCAACAAGACCCGCAAGCTGGAGTTCCTGCTGGGCGAGGCGCTTGCGCAGGGGGCCGACGTCCTGATCACCCAGGGGGCGGTTCAGTCCAACCATGTGCGGCAAACGGCCGCCGCCGCCGCCCGCTTCGGCCTGGCCTGCGAGATCATCCTTGAGGACCGGACAGGGAATCGCAGCCCCGACTACGTCGGCTCCGGCAACGTCCTGCTCGACCGGCTGCTGGGCGGCGGGATGCGCACGGTCCCGGCCGACACCGACATGAACGCCGCCATGGCCGCCCTGGCCGAGCAGCTCCGCGCCGAGGGCAGGACGCCCTACATCATCCCCGGCGGCGGCTCCAACAGCACCGGCGCGCTGGGCTATGTCGACTGCGCCCTGGAACTGGCCGCCCAGGCCAACGCCACGGGCCTGAAGATCGACCGCCTGGTCACCGCCACCGGCAGCGCCGGCACCCATGCCGGCCTGGTCGCCGGTTTCGCGGTCAGCGGCGCCGACATCCCCGTCCTCGGCATCGGCGTCCGCGCGCCGAAAGCCAAGCAGGAGGAGAATGTCTTCAAGCTTGCCGTTGAGACGGCGGCCCGGCTCGGCCACGAGTCCCGCGTCAAACGCGAGCAGGTGATCGCCGACTGCGACTATGTCGGCGCCGGCTACGGCCTGATCGACCAGGGGGTGATCGACGCCCTTAGCCTGGCGGCCCGCACCGAAGGCCTGCTGTTCGATCCGGTCTACACCGGCAAGGCCCTCAAGGGCCTGATCGCCCTCAGCAAGGCCGGCGCCTTCAAGGGCGAGACCGTGGTCTTCCTGCACACCGGCGGCGCCCAGGGCCTGTCCGGCTACCACTTCGAGTTGGAAGCCGGCCTGAAATGAAGGTGTTGGGCGTCCTTGGCGGCATGGGCCCCGCGGCCACACTCGATTTCCTGGGCAAGCTGCAGGCCGCCACCCCCGCCGCCCGCGACCAGGACCACATCCGGGTCGTGATGGACCTCAACCCCCAGGTCCCCGACCGCAATGTCGGCGATGGCGCGGCCGGCCCGGTGCTGGCCGCCATGGCCGTCCGCCTGCGCGACGCAGGGGCGCAGGTCCTGGCCATGCCCTGCAACACCGCGCACCTGCACGCCGAGGAGATTCGGGCGGCCAGCGCCCTCCCCCTCATCGACCTGATCGACATCGCCATCGCCGCCGCCGGCCACGCCAAACGCATCGGCGTGCTCGGCACCCGCCTGGCCCTCGACATCTACCGGGATCGCCTGACCGCCGCCGGCCGCGAACCGGTCCTGCCGACCGATGCGGCGCAGGATGCCTTCATGGACATCCTCTACCGCATCAAGTCCGGCGACACCGGCCCCACCGCCCGCGCCCTGATGGCCGCCTGCGCCGCCGGCCTGGAACACCGGGGCGCCGAAGCCGTCATCGCCGGCTGCACGGAGGTCCCACTGGTGCTGTCGGCCGCCGACCTCGCCGTGCCGCTGATCGACGGCTCAGCGGAACTGGCAAAAGCCTGCGTCGCGGCCTGCCGCCCCGGCTGACCCCCACCCTTTCCGCTCATCCCGGCGACTCGCGGGGCGGGGTCGATGGCAGATGAATATGTCTAGACATATCCATTTCAACGCCTGAACGGACCGCCGGCCGCACGCCGCCAGACAGGGTCATTCGGGGTGGATCCAGGGTGGTTCAAACGACCCTGGATGCCGACGAAAAGCTGGTCCCGCATGGGTCAAAACGACCAGTTACGTGGTTGTTTTTGCTGATATTTTCCAGCTGCCATTATGGCCAAATCTGCTACAATGGACCCGCTTCGCAAGTCCGCTACCCCTCATGCTCCTCGATCCCGGTCAGCGTCACCCAAGGATGCTGCCGCTCCTCGTAGACCGCCCGCACCGGGGCCGGGAAGGTCGGATCGGCGAAGGCGCCGACGGCGATGGCGACCACCTCCGGCGCCTCGGGAAATCGCCAGCTGATCGTCGTGCCGCAGCTGGGGCAGAAGTCGAAGGTGGCGGTCATCCCGCCATCGCCGGTGCGGCTGAAGTTCGAGCGCGGCCCGACCAGCCGCACCTTGTCCGTCTCGAACCGCGCCTGCACGCCAAAGGCGCTGCCGGTCCGCTGCTGGCAGGCCAGGCAGTGGCAGACGCTGACCCGCACCGGTTCGCCCTCGCAGACCGCGATCAGCGCCCCGCAGCTGCAGCTGGCCGTGCGGCTCATGGATGGAAGGCCGGCTTGTCGCCCAGCACCGTCGCCCGGGTCATGATCCGCCGGTGCGGCAGGAAGTCGTCGACCGCCCGGTGCTGAGTATTGCGGTTGTCCCAGAAGGCCACGTCACCCGGCCGCCAGCGCCAGCGGACGACGAATTCCGGCTGCTGGACGTGCTGGTTCAGGAAGGCCATCAGCGCCTTCGACTCCTCGCGCCGCAGCCCCTTGATCCGGCGGGTGAACACCGAGTTGACGAAGATGCCGGGCTCGCCGGTCTCCGGATGGGTGCGGATGACCGGGTGTGTCACCGGCGGGTTGGCCGCCACCGCCTTGTCGTACTTCTCGCGTCCGGCCTGCGAGCCCGCAATCCCCTCGGCTGTGAAGGCGTAGGAAAAATCATGAACCGCCTCAAGGCCTTGCAGGAATTTTTGCATCGGCTTCGACAGGGCGTTGTAGGCCGCCGTCATCGAGGCCCACATGGTGTCGCCACCGACCGGCGGCAGCTGCCGCGCCGCCAGGATCGAGCCCATCGGCGGGGTGTCGATGAAGGTGACGTCGGTGTGCCAGAAGTTGTTGTCGGTGGGGTTATCGACGTGATTGTCGATGACCATGATCTCGGGATGACCCTCGTCCCGGTCGTACAGCGGATGGACGTGCAGGTCGCCGAACCGGGCGGCGAAGTCCCGCTGCTGGGTGGGCGTGAAGTCCTGCCCTTCGAAGAAGATCACCTGGTGCCTGAGGAGCGCCGCCCGGATGTCGCCGATCAGGTCGTCGCTGGCCTGCTCGGCCAGGTTCACCCCACGCAGCACCGCCCCGATGGCCGGCGACAGGGGCTCGATCTCAAGCACGTTGGAGCGGGTCATGACGGCGTTTCCCAAGCATTTCCGCCACTGTGCCATGGCTTTGCGGATCGGTCAGCCCAGTTCGCCGGGGGTCGGCGGCGGAACCTCGCGGTCGTCCAGCTGCCTGCGAATGTCGTCGTGCGCCGCCTGGTCCAGCTTGTGGCCGCTGATGATCCAGGCGGCCAGCACGCCGAGCCCGGCCGGCAGCAGAGCGAACAGGGCGCCGAGGGTGTTGAGGGCCAACTCGCTGTTGGCGGCCCCGGCCTTGGCGTCGAAACCGACGGCGTCCAGGGTGAACAGGCTGACCCCCACGGCGATCGAGGTGCCGATCTTGATGGTGCCGCTGAGCAGGGAGAACAGCATGCCCGAAAGGTCGGCTCCGGTGCGCAGCCGGACGACGTCGGCCACATCGGCCATCATCGACCGCAGCAGGATGCTGCCCGCCGAGAAGGGCAGGCCCGCGACGAACGTCACCAGGATGCTGACCAGCGGCCCGCCCGGTACGACCAGCACGCAGATCTGGACGAACGCATAGCAGAGGGCGGCGACGGCCAGGGCCCGGTGCTTGGTGATCAGCTTGGCCAGGCGCGTCCAGAGCGGCGCCCCGGCCAGCGCGCCCAGGAAGTAGAACAGCAGCAGCTGCGCCGTTTCCGGCCGGCCATAGCCCCGCACGGATTCAAAATAGAAGAACAGCAGGGTGCCGGCCACCGTCGGGGCCGTGCTGATGATGATGTCGGTGGCCAGCACCCGCAGCACCATCGGCTCCCGGATCATCCGCCAGTAGTGCCGCCAGTTGATGTGGTGATCGACGTTGACGCTGGCCGGTTCAGGCATGGCCAGCATCGCCAGGCCGACGGTCAGCGGCAGGGCGGCGATGACGAACCAGCCCATGGCGTGGACCCCCGCCGCGTCCGTCCCGCCCATCTTCCCGACGATCACCGGCAGAGTGAGAATGATCAGCATGCCGGCCACGGTCAGCGCCTGCCACCAGCCGTAGATGCGGGATCGTTCGTGGTACTGGGTGGCCGCCTGGGAGGCCCAGGCCATCATGCTGAGCTGCCCCATCGACTGGCCGATCCCGACGATGATCAGCCAGAAGGTCAGATAGACGGCGCCGACCCCCGGCTTGGCCATGAACAGGCTGAAGATCGCCAGCATGGCGATCGGCGCGCCGATCAGCACCCAGGGCCGGAAGCGGCCCAGCGGCGTGCGGACACGGTCCACCAGATAGCCGAAGGCCGGGTCGAACCCGAGGTCGAACAGGCGGATCAGCACGCCGGCGGCGGCCACCGCCGCCAGGTTCACCCCCAGCTCCTTGCTGTAGTAGTTGGGCAGATAGATGGTGATCGGCAGCAGCATGGCCGACAGCGGGATCGCCGGGGCCGCGAAGGCGGCGAGACGCCAGCCCGAATGTCTCTCAGCGGCCATGAACGCGGCGCCCCCCGATTTTGGGGTCATGTTGAACGCTCGTTTGAGGCGCGGCAAGCACCACTCCCCCCTTTTCGGGAGGCGCGGCCGGCGAAGGTTCACGCCCATGGTCACGCCGGGGCTGAGGTGAGCCGCGAGCGACCAGGGACAGGCGTCATGACCACGACCTATTCCAAGCGTGAGAACGCCTTCGAGAAGGGCGAGCATGTCTGGCGGGTCGAGGACGACTGCCTGATCTGGACGCGGCCGAGCGGCGACAGCCTGACCCTCCTATGGAAAGACGTCGGGGCGGTGCGGGCCGCCTTCGCTCCGACCCGCTGGAAGACCTGGCGGCATGTCTTCGAACTGACCACCCGCAAGGGCGCCACCCTGTTGATCGACAACGCCCACTTCAAATCGGTCGGCGATTTCGAGGACCGTTCGCCCAGCTTCATTCCCTTCGTCCTGGCCTGCCTCGACCGTGTCGTCGCCCTGGCCCCCGACGCCAGGGCCTCGGTCGGCGCCGGCCCGCTCAGCTATTTCGGCCAGCTGGCCTTCATGCTGAGCATGATGGCGCTGCTCGCCTTCGTGCTGATCGCGCTACCGACGCCGCTCGGCTGGCTGGTCATCGTCAAGCTGATCCTGATCGCCGTCATGCTGCCTGTCGCCGCCGTCTGGGCGGTCCGCTCCCGGCCCCGGACCGTGCCCCTGAGCCTCGGCGCCTTCCTTCCCGGTTTGCCAGAACTTTCCGGTAACCGGCCGTAAACCATAGATAATTTGGAACCTCCCTTCGTTTGTCCCATTCTGGTCTCAACGAGAGGAGGCAATCTGTGAGTGTCCATCATCATCAGTTGCAGCCGGACGCCTTCGAGCGCCTCCGTGAACAGCTCGCCACCGCTATCGCCCTCTGCGACGACGACCAGATCCTCAGCCTGGCCGACGGCCTGCACGATGCCCTGCGCCGTCGCCGCGCCGCCCGCTTCGTGGAAGCCCGCGGCGAGGCCCGCAGCTGGCGGCCGACGGCCGAGTGGGCCAACTCCTAGATCCGAGGCGGCTGCCTCCGGAATCCGCCGGACGCTCCGGCGGATTCCGGACGGGTAGGAACGGCTAACCCTTGGCAGCGGCCACGAACGCCGGGTCCTGCAGCAGGGCCCGGGCCAGCTTGGGATAGAGGGCGTTGTAGTTGTTGATCGCCGCCGGGATGGCGATGGCCCCGATGAAGTTCGAGTCCCAGGTCGCATCGACCCGCAGCACCTTGTCGTAGACCACAACGCCGCCGCGGGTCATCACGAACCGCGCGGCGAGCGAGCCGCTGGCGGTGGCGAACCCGGCGCTGTCCAGCTTGCTCTCGGTCAAGAAACCGGTGACCTCCAGGGCCGAACTGTCGTCCAGCTTGCCGGCTGCCTTGAGTTCGGTCGCCAGGGTCTGACCGAGATAGGCGGCGAAGGAATTGCCCGACGGCGGCTTGATCGTCGAGGCCCGCGAGTTGATCGACCTGTCCTTGCCGGCCGGCAAGGAGGCGTCTGGCTTGAAGGCGCCGACCCGGATCGGGCCCACGCCCGAGATCTGCAGGGTCTGCAGGGTGTCGATGCTGGCCACCGGTTCGACCATCGGCGTCGTGGCGCAGGCCGACAGGCCGAGCGTCGCGGCCAGCGCCAGCGCGAGGGCGGCGAGAAGACGGCCGCGCATCAGCGGAGACCGCCAGTCGCGGGGGCAGGAGCCGGCGCCGCTTCCGGCGCGGCCGGCGTCGCGGGCTCGGCGGGAGCCGCGGCCGGCTCGACCAACGGGGCGGCGGCGACCACGAAGCCCGGATCCTTGGCGACATCGTTGACGCCGTTGGCGATCACATGGCGGGTGACAGTCATGATCGCGTCCTCGAACCCCTTCATCTTGATGGTGTTCTCGGGCGCCTTGGTCAGGCCGATCGTTGAGATGATCTGGTGCTTGATTTCCTTGGTCACCTTCGGCGCACCCGGCGCCGGGATGTATTCGAAGGTGCAGACGTAGTAGTCGATCACCGTGGTGCCCGCGAGGCCGAAGGTCAGGCCGGTGGCGAAGCCCTTACCGGCCGCCCCCTCCTGCGGGATGTTCTCGATGGTCACCGACAGGACGGCGCCGCCGGACGCCGGCCCCGTTGTCACCTCGCTGAAGGCCCCGGTCGCCTTGACGTTCTCAGTCACGGCCTTGGTCAGGTACTTGGTCGCCTGCGGGTTGGGGGCGCCCTTGGTCTTGAACTGGAACAGCAGCTGCACCGGCGCGGGCGAGGCCACCACGGCCTTCTCGGCGGCCGGCACGTCGGTCGGCGTCGGCAGCAGATACTGCCCCGCGAAGGCGGCGCCCGGCGCGGCCAGCAGGAAGGCGAAAAGCAAGGCAAGGCGCCCCGCGAGCGACGACAGGTGTTTGAAGAGCGAAATCACGGCTAAGGCCCCCGGTTGAATGCACATGGGGAAGCCCCGGCCCGACGCCGGATCACCCCCGAGGCGCACCATGCAAGGCGGCCAACGGCCTGTAAACGCAAAGTTTCACGACGCCGGGCGCTCGCCTTCAGCCGTTCAGCCAGTCTGTGAGGCCTTCACGCCGGCAGACTTCCACAAAGGCCGGCCGACCGCGCATGCGGGTGACATAAGGCCCCAGGTTCGGCCAGCTGGTCGCCGGCCGCGCCATGTTGCGCGACCAGCGCATCAGCATGGTCGCCAGGAGATCGGCCGTCGTCACCGTCTCGCCCAGCAGATAGGGGCGCCCGTCGGCCAGCAGACCGTCCAGCCGCTCGAAGACCCCCTCGATCCGCCGCCTGGCCAACGCCTGCACGGCCTCGGCCCCGGCCGGGTCGCCGTCCTTGTCGGCGTAGAACCAGTCGCGCATGGCCGGCGACAGACCGTTGGCCAGCACCAGCATGGTCTCCAGCCAGGCCGCCCGCCCAGGCGACCCGACCGCCGGCGCGAAACCGCCCTCCGGGTGCCGCTCGGCCAGCAGCATCAGCAGCGCCGCCGATTCGCTGACCGGCGCCCCGTCGACCACCAGGGTCGGCACCCGGCCGGCCGGATTGAGCGCCAGATAGGCCGCCGATCGCTCGGCCTTGATGTCCACGGCCTCCGCCTCGAAGGCGACGCCGAGTTCGATCAGCATCCAATGGACCGCCAGGCTGGCCGTGCCTGGCGAATAGAACAGCAGGTAGCTCATGGACGCCCCGTGTTCGGTCGTCATGCGCAGGTGGTGCCCCCGGTCGGGCTCGAACCGACACTCCTCTCGGAACCGGATTTTGAGTCCGGCGCGTCTACCAATTCCACCACAGGGGCCCGCGCAAGCGGATCGAGAAGGCCCGGCAATCTAGCGATGGCGAGGGCGGCGTCAACGCGCCTCGATGTCGAAAGCCAGGTAGGTCACCGTCTTGCCGTTGGCCAGCCTGGCCTCGCCGACCGGACGGAAGCCGAAGTTGCGGTGGAAGGCGTCTGAACCAGGGTTGGGCGGGTCGGCATTGACCTCGCAGACAAGGCGGACGTGGCCGGCCGCCCGCGCCTGATCAACCAGGTCGCGATACAGCCGCCGGGCCAGTCCCCTGCCCCGCGCCGCCTCGGCGGTGACCACCCGGTCGATATAGACGAATCGCTCATAGCGCTGGCGGAACCACAGGAAGTTGGAGCTGTCGTAGTCCGCGTCCTGATCGAAGGCGATCAGCAGGGCGTCGGCGAGGCCGCTACACCGGGCCGCGAACGCTTCGCCAACCAACCGCCGCAGTCCGGACGCGTCGAGCAGGGACAGCTCCACGGCATGGGCGTTGTTCAGGCCCAGGAGCGCCTCACGCAGCCGGGCGTCGTTTTCAAGCATGGCGGCGTCGAGCGTGCTGATCATCCGCTGGCCCTATCGGCCGGAAACAGCAGTGTAAACCGCTCGCTAGCGCCCGGCGCTCAGGGATAGGCCAGCTTCGGATACCAGTCCGCTCCCCGGCCCTCCGGCGTGGTGTCGAGGATGGTCCACAGCGGCGACAGGTCCGGCGCGCCGCGAGGATCCTGGCCCGGGTCCATGGTCTCCGGCCCCATCTCGCCGCTCCAGAAGTGGCGGATAACGCCGTCCCGGCGGGTGAAGACGTCATAGGAGGCGCTGTCGCCGCCGTCCGCGGCGATGGCGTGGTAGTCGCGGCTGTAGGCCTGGTCGACGTCGCTGTACCAGGGCACGTGCTGCCAGCCGCGCTCCCGGCTGTAGGCGGTCAGCCGCTCGATCGGTGAACGGGCGACGACGGCGAAGACGGCCCTTTGCTGGATGTCGGGAATGGTCGCGTCCCAGGTCCCGACGGCGTTGGTGCACATCGGGCAGGCGGTCTGGCGCTGCGGCCCGAACATGAAGCTGTAGACGATGAGGGTGTCCTTATCCCCGAACAGCTCTTCGAACGTCACCTCGCCCTCCGGTCCGATGAAGCGGTAGTCGCCCGTGACCTCGCCGCCCGGCGGCAGGGCCCGGCGCTGGGCCGCCACCCGCTCGATGTGGCGGCGCAGCTCGATCTCCTCGGCCAGCAAGGCCTCGCGGGCGCGGCGGTACTCGGCGCTTTCGTTCGGGAAGCGGATCGGGCTGGCGTGGGCCAGGGTCTTGGCGTCGGCCAAGGCCTTCGGTTCTGCGGAATCGGCCATGGGGTCCTCCATGGGGAGGTCAGCGCCTCCCCCGGCCCATGGTTCCGAAATCAGCGGCCGTTGTCACCCGACAGCTTGGTCGCCGCCGCCTCCAGCCGCAGCAGCAGGCGCTTGAGCGTCGCCACCTCGCTGGGGGCCAGGCCGGCCAGCAGGGCCGCCTCATACGCTTTCGCAAGGGGCGCGATCTCGGCGTGCAGGCTGCGGCCCATGGTGGTCAGGGTCAGCAGGTGGCTGCGGCCGTCGGCGGTGTTGGAGTCCCGCGCCAGCAGGCTGCGGGCGACCAGCTCGCGCGCCGCCCGGGACACGCTGACCTTGTCCATCACCGTGCGGCTGACGACCTGCTGCTGGGTCAACCCGCCCTCGGCAAGCACCGCCATCAGCCGCCATTGCGGAATGGTCAGGCCGAAACGGTCCTCATAGGCCCGGGCGATCAGCCGCGAGACACCGTTCGACGCCACCGACAGCCGGAACGGCAGGTAGTCGTCGAGCACCAGGACGGAGGTGTCCGCCGCGGCGGGCGCTGGAGCCCCCAAAGCCGGGGCCAAGGACAGATGGCCGGCCACGCGGCGCCTCCTCATCACACAGGCGCCACGGTCTGTTCGATGGCGCCGAAGATGCTGTGACGCCGGCCGTCGCGCATCTCAATCCGCACCGTGTCGCCGTGCTTCAGGAAGGGCGTTTTCGCCTCTCCGTTGAGCAACGTCTCCACCGTGCGCACCTCGGCGATGCAACTGTAGCCGTGGCCGCCGTCGCCGATCGGTTTGCCTGGACCGCCGGCCGCGTCACGGTTCGACACCGTGCCCGAGCCGATCACCGTGCCGGCCGCCAGCTTGCGGGTCTTCGCCGCATGGGCGATCAGGGCGCCGAAGTCGAAGGTCATATCGACGCCGGCGTCGGCCTGGCCAAAAGCCTTGCCGTTCAGCTCGACGTCCAGCCGGCCGTGCAGCCTGCCGTCGCTCCAGGCCTCGCCCAGCGCATCGGGCGTCACCGCCACCGGCGAGAAGGCGCTGGCTGGCTTGGACTGGAAGAAGCCGAAGTTCTTGGCCAGTTCGGCGGGGATCAGGTTGCGCAGGGAGACGTCGTTGCACAGCATGACCAGCCGGATGTGGCCGAGCGCCTCCTTAGCGCTCACCCCCTGCGGCACGTCGCCGGTGATCACCGCCACCTCCCCTTCCAGGTCACAGCCCCAGGCCTCGTCGGCCAGGGGGATCGTATCGCGCGGCCCCAGGAAGCCGTCCGAGCCGCCCTGGTACATCAGGGGATCGGTCCAGAAGCTGTCGGGCATCTCGGCGCCCCGCGCCTGGCGCACCAGGGCCACGTGATTGACGTAGGCCGAACCGTCCGCCCACTGGTAGGCGCGCGGCAGCGGGCTGGAGGCATCATGCTCGTGGAAGCGCTGGCGCGGCACGCCGCCGACCTCCAGGCTGGCCGACAGGGCTTTGAGGATCGGCTCGCACCGCTCCCAGTCGTCGAGCGCCGCCTGCAGGGTCGGGGCGGCGGCGGAGGCGTCGAAGCACCAGGCCAGATCGTTGGACACCACGACCAGCTTGCCGTCACGGCCGGACTTGAGGGAGGCGAGCTTCACGGGCGTTTCCTTATGGTTTCTTGATGAGGCGACTGACCCGCGCCCCCTGGTCGTAACGCGACGGGCCGCCAAAGACGGCCACCTCGCAGAGAATGTCACCGCCTTCTTCAGCGGCCCAGATGTAGTTTCGCTCCACCTCGACCTCGCGCCCGGCGGGCGACAGGCCCTCGAAGGTGTCGCCCCAGGGGGTGATCTTCGACAGCTCGCGCCAGCTCAAAGTCAGGGCCCGGGTCAGTTCGTCCTCGGCGAAGGCCGTGAGGTCGGGATCGCTCATGTGTCGGCGCCAACCTTGTCCCAGTCGGCCTCGTCGCCAATCAGCCAGTTCAGGCCCCGGTGGCGCTCCCTCACCACGCCTTCTCTCAGCCCAGCCGGAATCGGCAAGCCATCGAGAGCCGTCTCCCGCACCGCCCAGTGATAACGATAGATCAGGTCCGCCTCGTCGAGAATCTCGCCGATTGGCCGAAGCCGCGCTTGGGCGACCAGGGACTTGCCGTGGTCGAAGACGACCAGATCGCCCAGGCTGTCGATCTCGACAAGCCGATCAAGCGGCCCCAATTTCGCCCGACGCCCCAGCGCCCATGCCATCGGCACTGCCGCCTCGTAGAGCCATTTCGCCTGCTTCACCGCCCGCGGGCTCGGCGCCGCCGTGTCCATGAAGGCCAGCTCGTCTGGCGAAAAGGCCGCGCGATCGCCCACCGCCTCGCGCACCACCTTCGACTGGGCGTGGTCGTTCACCATGGCCTTGTGGGTCATGACCATCAGCGCGCATAAACGGCGCGCGACGGCCTCCGCACTTGGCGGCTTCGCCTCGTTGGAATCGACGATCACCGGCAGCTCGTCGCTGTAAGGGACGCCCTCCGACTTCAGCCGTGCGATCGACCGCTGCTTGCGGGCCTCTGCCTCGGTGGTCGCGGAGAGGGCGGGAGAGCCACCGACCAACGGTAGCCCAACCAGCCCCCACAGCAACGAACGCCTTTGCATACCGCTCATCCTGCCGTCTTCCAGCTGTCGACATAGGCCGGGTTCTCGACCAACGAAGCCCCCTCGCCGACCTCCAGCGGATCGCGGGTGTCGATCATGACGGCATACTCGTCGGTCGCCGGCTTCGGCTGGCTGAGCATGTTCTTCAGCGCCCTGGGATGCGGGCCGTGGGTGAAACCGCTCGGGTGGAAGGTCATCATGCCGCTCTCGATGTGGTCGCGGCTGAAGAAGTCACCAGCGTGGTAGAACAGCACCTCGTCGAAGTCGTCGTTGTTGTGGAAGAAGGGGATCTTGATCGCCCCCGGATCGGTCTCGAACGGCCGCGGCGTGAAGGTGCAGACCACGAACCGGTCGCTGAGGAAGGTGGTGTGGACGCTCGGCGGCAGGTGGTAGCGATGGCTGACCACCGGCCGGATGTCCTTGACGTTCAGCCGCACGGGGCTGAGCTCGCCATGCCAGCCCACCGCGTCCAGCGGGTTGTAGTCATAGGTCGCCACCGACACCTGGCCACGCTTCTTGATCCGAACCGGGAACTCACCGGCCAGCGCCTGGTGGTCGCGGAAGGCCTCGTCCATGGCCGGGGTGTCGAGCATGGCCGGGTCGAAGATGGCGTGCGGGCCGAGCAGGCCCTTGTCGGGCAGGGTGTAGTGGGTGTTGGTCGCCTGGATGGTCAGCACCGCCGTCGCTTCGCTGGGCGCCAGCCGCCACATCGTCCCGCGCGGCAGGTAGAGGTAGTCGCCGGCCTGGTAGCCGATCCGCCCGAAGTCAGTGAAGAGATCGCCGGCCCCGGCATGGATGAACAGCAGCTGGTCGCCGTCGGCGTTGCGGGCCAGATCGGTCAGCTTGCCGTCCGGCTTCCAGAACCGCAGCTCGGTCGCATTGTTGTGCAGCACCACCGGCGCATCCCAGGGCGAGGCCTGCGGCTGGTTCAGCCGGTTCAGGTCGAACGCCCGCGGCCGCAGCGGGCCCTCGAACTTCGACCAACCCGTCGGCGGCCGCGGGTGATAGAGGAACGCCGCCGGCCCGAAGAAGCCCTCCTTGGACATCTCCCGCTCATAGGCGCCGTCCGGCAGGTCGGCATGCGCCTGACGGCTGTGAGCGCCTTGCGCGCCGCGGACGGGAATCCAGTTCTTCTTACTCATCGTGCGCCTTCTAGGGCTCATCCTTGTAGATCGAGATCACCGGCGCCGAGCCCGCCGACGCGCGCGCCCGGTACATGCCCGGTGTGTTGAAGCTCCAGGCCAGCTGGCCGTCGGCGGTCAGGGCGATGACGCCGCCGTCGCCGTTGATGGCGACCAGCTGTTTCTGGACCACCTCGTCGGCCGCCGCCTGCAGGCTCATGCCCCTGTACTGCACCAGGGCGCAGATGGTCCGCGCCACCGTCAGGCGGATGAAGTACTCGCCCGTCCCGGTCGCCGAGACCGCGCAGCTGCGGTTATCGGCATAGGTGCCGGCCCCGATGATCGGCGCGTCGCCGACCCGGCCCCAGCGCTTGGCCGTGGTGCCGCCCGTCGAGGTGCCGGCGGCGATGTTGCCGGCGCTGTCCAGCGCCGCGACCCCGACCGTGCCGAACCTGTGGTCGTCGATCAGCGGCCCTTGCGAAATCTGCTTGGCCGGGGCCGGCGCGTTCGGCGGCCGGGTCGGGATCGGCAGCTTCTGGGCGTTGAGTTCCTTCTCCAGCCCTTCCCACCGCCGCTCGGTGAAGAACCAGGCCGGATCGACCTGCTCCAACCCGTTGGCCAGCGAGAAGGCGTCCGCCCCCTGCCCGACCAGCATCACATGCCGCGACTTCTCCATCACCGCCCGGGCCAGGCTGATCGGGTTGCGGGTGCGGGTGACGCCGGCCACCGAGCCGGCCTTCATCGTCGCCCCGTCCATGATCGCCGCGTCCAGTTCGTTGCGGCCCTCGGCGGTGAAGACCGCGCCGCGCCCGGCGTTGAACAGCGGATCATCCTCCATCACCCGGATGATCGCCTCGACCGCGTCCAGGGCGCTGCCGCCCTTCTCCAGCACCCGCTGGCCTTCGGCCACGGCGCTGGCCAGCGCCTCGCGATAGGCCGCCTCCGTCGCCGCATCCATGTTGGCCCGCTCGATGACGCCGGCCCCGCCGTGGATGACGAGGGCCCACTTGGGCTTGGGCGGGCTTTGGGCGGCGGCCGGCAGGGCGTAGGCCAGGGCCAGAACCACCAACAGTCTCGCAGCCAGCCTCATGGGTCACTCCCGGTCCGCGCTCTTGCCGGCGCGAACCGATAGTAACGAATGAAACCAGCCTCTTGGAAGGGCGAGGCCCCGCCTAAAGCGTCCAGGTCCCGCTATCGGCGGTCACGTTGCCGTTGATCTTCAGCTGGTAGTCGAACCGTCCGTCCCCGTTCACATCCAGCTTCAGCAGGGTCAGCGCCTGGCCAGCGATGTAGGTCAGGGTCATCTGGCCGGCCGACTTGGTGAAGCTCGACACCAGGCTGAAGGCCTGGTCGCCATCGAGGCTGGCGTTAGCGTCGATGGCCGACAGATCGATGACGTCGCCCTGGCTGGTGTAGAAGTCCTTGAGGCTGTCGGTCTCATTGACGCCGATGGACTCCTGCAGCACCGCGAACACATCGGCGCCGCTGCCGCCGCGGATGTTGTCGTTGCCGGTCCCGCCGGTGATGTGGTCGGCGCCGCCGCCACCCTGGATGACGTCGCCGCCGGAGCCGCCGAGGATGACGTCGTTGCCGTTCATCCCGTCGAGGGTGTCGATGCCGCCGCCGCCCTCCAGCCGGTTGTGGTAGTTGTTGCCGGTGATCCGGTTGCCCAGGCCGTTGCCGATCCCGTCGATGTTACGGATCGTCGTCAGCGTCAGGTTCTCGAGATTGTCCGACAGGGTGAAGCTGACCGAGGCGGTGACCGAATCCGCCCCCTCCCCGGCCAGTTCCTCGATCACGTCCCCGGCCCCGACGATGTAGAGGTCATTGCCGATGCCGCCGCGCAGGACGTCCGCGCCATCGCCGCCGTCGAGGGCGTCGTTGCCGGCCCCGCCGACCAGGGTGTCGATCCCCGCGCCGCCGAACAGCTGGTCGGCCCCGTCGCCGCCGTTGAGGGTGTCGTCGCCGGCCAGGCCGTTGACGATGTCATTGCCGCCGAGGGCGTTGATGATCTCGGTCACTGCAGTGCCGTTGATGACCTCGCTGCGCGCTTTGCCGTTGATGGTCGGCGGCGGCGGGGGCGTCGGAACTTCGAAGACCGGTCCGGGACTGCTGTCTCCGGCCACTACGGCGTTGGTCAGGCGCACCGCGGTGGTCCCGTCGAATGCATAGAGCTCGAAGCCGTTGACGCCATCGCTGGCCATGAAGCTCAGCCGTCCCGCGACGACTTCAATCTCCGGATCGGAGAAGGCGTCGCCAAGATCGAGATCGACCGCCCGGACCGTCCCGTCCGCCGTGCCGTCGGTGCGCCATAGTTCGTAGTGGTCACCGACATCGGCGATGAAATAGACCAGTCCCTGGAACAGCGTGAAATCAAATGGATAGCTGCCGCTGGCGCCGGGCCTGACCTCAATCATCGCCGCGCCGTTGGCGTCGGCCACCCACAGCTCGAAGTCGTCCGGTTGCTGGGCGGCGGTGAAGATCAGCCGATCTCCCAGCGAGATCATCTGACTGGTGATCTGCGATCCGACCGAGGCGATCTGCCGTGAGCCAGCAAGCGTGCCATCGGTCGCCCAGAGCGCCATTCCGCCCCCTTCCAGGACGGTGACGTAGGTGATGTCGCCGTTCAGCGTCCTCGGGTCGGTGAGGAGCGATGGGGTCGAGTACAGCCGGTCCTGGACAAGGCGGACAGTCCCGCCCACCGTTCCGTCGGTGCTCCACAGGTCATAGGTGCTGCCCATGGAAGTCCGGCTTGAGAAGATCAGCCGCCCCTCATGAAAGGCATAGGCGGTTTCGAACGCACCGCTGAACCCGAGGGAGACAGTTCCGGCGACCGTGCCGTCGCTGGCGTACAGCTGCTGGCTGCCGAACATCCCGACCACCTCCTGCACGAACAGGATGCGTCCGTCCAAAGTCGTCGCATGGCCGTAGTCCAGGTCTCCGAATCCGCTGTGCGCTGCTTCCACGCCGAGGATGCGGGTGGTCGCCAGGTCGCGGTAGGCGTCGCGAAGCTGGATCGTTCCGGCGGTGGTTCCATCCGTGACCCAGAGGTCTCCGGCGGTATTGCCGTCGTTGGCGACGAAGAACAGCCTGTCACCCGCGACCGCGAAGTTGCGCGGATTGCTGTAGCCCTCGCCGATCGCCCGGGTTCCGGCGAGCGTGCCGTCGGTGATCTTCAGGATCGGTACGCCGCCATCCCCCGTTGCGGCGAACACCCAGGCGTCCCCCATCTGAACGATGTTGTCGAACTGCTGAGGAACGTTCGAGGGCGAGATGCCTCCCAGATTTACTGTTCCGGCGGCCGTGCCGTCGGAGGTCCACAGCTGATTGACGCCGCCGTTCGTGACCCGGACGAAGATGCGATCCTCAAAGGCGCGCGCGACAACGGCGGTCCCCGCCGTGTCGAGCAGCTTGACGGTGCCGTCCGCGGTCCCGTCGCTGAGCCAAAGCTGGGCGGTCCCGACCCGGGTGGCGAACACCACCTGATCACCGAACGGCAGGATCAGCGATGCCGGGGTCAGCCCGCTTATGCCGCCGGCGCCGATCTCCTTGACGATATGGGTTCCGGCCACCGTGCCGTCGGATACCCACAGCTCCAAGCCATGCCCTGGTGTGGTCGCCTGGAAATAGTATTTTCCGTCGACCTGCAGCCCGTCGTAGCCGTCCGTCGCTCCTGCCAGCAGTCGCACCGTCCCCGCGGCGGTTCCGTCGCTGAACCAGCGCTCGATCGCGCCGGCGACGGTTTCGACCTCGAAGATGGCCCCGCCGTTGATCTCTTCGAAGCCGTACCCGACCGCCGTGCCCACCGAGGGATCAGGCACAGGGTTGGCGTCCGTTACGATATGGGTGCCGGCCGCGGTTCCGTCGGTCTGCCAGAGCTCAACCCCGGTTGAATCGGTGCGGGCCGAGAAGAACAGGGTGTCGCCTACTACGCGGAAGTTCGTGTATTCTCCGTCGCGGGCGCCCGGCACGCTGTCCAGCAGCATCCGCGTTCCGGCGGCCGTGCCGTCCGTGACCCACAGCTCCCGCCCGCTCGACGGGCTGCCGGCGATGTAGACGTAGCGCTCACCGAACTTGATGAAGTCACTGGGCAGTTCGTTGCGCGGGTTCGGGAAGGTATAGGTCTGCACGTAGCTGGCGAGCTGGAGCGTGCCGCCAGCCGAGCCGTTGGTCGCCCAGAGTTGTTCGGTCCGGCCGTTGCCCTGGTCGCTGATCACACGGAACAGGAACTTGCCGTCGACTTGGCCCAGAGGCACGAACGGCGAGCCGTTGAAGTTGCCGAGGGTCTTGAGCAGCGTGGTGCCGCCGTTCGTCCCGTCGGTGATCCAGACGCCCCAGTTCTGATCCGGCAGCCGCGCCGCGAACAGCGCCTGGCCGCCGTAGGCTTCAATGTCCAGAATCTGCGTCGAGTAGAAGTCCGGAACGATTTCCTTGAGCAGGCCTGTGCCGGCGGCCGTACCGTCAGTGACCCAAAGTTCCTCTCCGTGAGCAGCGTCCCTGCCCAGGAACACGACCTTGCCACCCGCCAGCGTGAAGTTCGGGGTGGGCAGCGAATTGGCTTGGGGGGCCGTGAGGCGGACGGGGCCGGAGCCATCGGCGTTGGCCACCCAGATCGCATAGCCCGACCCGTCATTGCCGATGAAGTAGGTCTTCGACCCGATCACCGTTTCCGCGGCGCGGAAGGTGACACCGCCCAGGTCGACGGCGGGAGCCCTCTGGGTTCCGGCTGACGTTCCGTCGGTCTCCCACCAGCTGAACCCGCTGACCCCGACCAGGAACTGAAGCTTCCCGTCCACTTCGCGTGTCTGCACGTAGGAGGTCTGGGTATTCTGGTTGAAGCTGATCGTAACGCCGCCCGCACCCGGATTGATGTCTGCCAGCAGCATGGTGCCCGCGGCCGTGCCGTCGGAGGCCCACATCTCCCGACCGGTCACACCGTCGGTGGCCAGGAACACCACGCGATCGCCAACTGTCCCCACGTAGGTGATCCCGGCGGCCGCGGCGTTTCCGGGGCGGATCTCCTTGACCAGCTGCGTTCCCGCCGCCGTGCCGTCGGTGACAAACAGCTCCCGGCCGAGATCCGGCGTGTTGGCCGTGAAGAACAGCTTGCCGCCGACGGCCTTCAGGATGACGGGGTTGGACGATCCCGTTCCCGGATAGGCGTCGAACAGCCGGACCGGGGCGTTTTGGTAGTCGGCGACCCAAAGCTCACGGCCGCCGTCAGCGGAGGTCGCCAGGAAGACGACCTTTCCGTTGATCAGCGTGAAACCGTCCGGGTTTGATGCAGCCGTCCCCGGATTGATGTCGGACCACAGGGTGGCCCCGCTGCCGTCCGAATCCGCAATCCACAGCTCACGACCGTGCACGCCGTCGTCGGCGGCGAATAGAACCTTGCCCACTTTGAAATCCCCCCACACGGCCGGCTCCGCCAGGCCGTAACGCAACTGATGCGTCAACCTAGCGAACCGGAAATGGGGAGCGCAATCGCTAACTCATGACGTTCGCAAGAACGCCGTTCTCCTTAAGCCTGCACAACCCCGCGCCGGATCTGGTCCAGCTCGATGCTCTCGAACAGGGCCTTGAAGTTGCCCTCGCCGAAGCCCTCGTTGCCCTTGCGCTGGATGATCTCGAAGAAGATCGGGCCGATCAGATTCTCGGTGAAGATCTGCAGCAGCAGGCCCTGGCCCTCGGTCGGGGCGCCGTCCAGCAGGATGTTGTCGGCCTGCAGCCGTTGCAGGTTCTCGCCATGGCCCGGCACCCGGGCGTCGAGCAGCTCGTAGTAGCTGTCCGGCGTCTGCTGGAACTTCACGCCGCGCTCGCGCAGGGTCTCGACGGTGGCGAAGATGTCGTCGGTTCCAAAGGCCAGGTGCTGGATGCCCTCGCCCTTGTAGTCGCGCAGGAACTCCTCGATCTGGCTCTGGTCGTCCTGGCTCTCGTTCAGCGGGATGCGGATCTTGCCGTCCGGGCTGGTCATCGCCTTGGAGAACAGGCCGGTGACCTTGCCCTCAATGTCGAAGTAGCGAATCTGGCGGAAGTTGAAGACCTGCTCGTAGAAGTCGGCCCACTTGGCCATGTTCCCCCGGAACACGTTGTGGGTCAGGTGGTCGAGGTAGGTCAGGCCGACGCCGTTGGTGGCCAGCTTCTCCTCGGCGCCCTCGATCGGCAGGAAGTCGACGTCGTAGATCTCGTGGGCGCCGTAGCGGTCGACCAGATAGAGGTTTGTCCCGCCGATGCCCTCAATGGCCGGGATGTTCAGCTCCATCGGCCCGACCAGGCCGTGCACCGGCTTGGCGCCGCGCTCGACGGCCAGCTTGAAGGCCTTGGCGGCGTCGCGCACGCGGAAGGCCATGGCATTCGCCGACGGGCCGTGGGCGGCCTGGAACTCGGCGGGCTGGCCGACCGGCTCCATGTTGAGGATGAAGTTGATGTCGCCCTGGCGGAAGCGCAGCACGTTCTTGGAGCGGTGTTTGGCCACCGCCGTGAAACCCATCAGCTCCCACAGGGTCTTCAGGGTTTCCGGATCGGGCGAGGTGAACTCGACGAACTCGAAGCCGTCGGTGCCAAGCGGGTTGTCGAACAGGTCCTTGGTGGTGCTGGGGGCGTTCATCTGAGGTGCCTTTCCGATCGGGGGGTCGCTTTGACGATAGTATCATATGAAACTATCTGCGCAACGCGCCGGACCCAATCAACGTCCGCCTATGCGCGCGGTTCGAAATCCCGCTTGGCGTTTTCCTCGCCGCCCTCTAGCACGGGCTCATGCTGCGCAAACTTTACGATTGGGTGATGGGCCTCGCCGGTTCCAAGCACGCCCCGTCCGCCCTCTTCGCCGTATCGTTCGCCGAGGCGTCGTTCTTTCCCATCCCGCCGGACGTCATGCTGGCTCCGATGGTGCTCAAGCGGCCCGAGCGCGCCTGGTTCTATGCCTTTGTCTGCACCCTGGCCTCGGTGCTCGGCGGCCTCGCCGGCTACGCCATCGGCTACTACCTGCAGGACCTCGGCCGCTGGCTGCTGTCATTGAGCGGCAACTCCGGCGACCTCGACACCTTCCAGTGCTGGGTGCGCGAGTACGGGGCCTGGGTCGTGCTGATCAAGGGCCTGACCCCAATCCCGTTCAAGCTGGTGACCATCGCCATGGGCATGGGCAAGCTCAGCCTGCCGATCTTCATCCTCACCGCCACCCTCACCCGCGCCGCCCGTTTCTTCCTGGTCGCCGGGGTGGTCAAGGTCGCCGGCCCGGCCATGCTGCCGGTCATCGAGAAGCGCCTGGGCCTGGTCGCGCTGGGGGTGATCGTCCTCATTGTCGCCGGATTCGTCATCGCCCATTTCCTCGGGGGCGGCGCGCCAGCCGTCTGTTAGAGACACCTCGATGCAAGCGCTCAAACGGCTGATCTCCTTCCTGCTGCGCCATTGGCCCGAGACGGCGCTGTTGTCGGCCGCCCTGATGCTGGCCGTCGCCCACGCCTTCCAGAGCTTCCTGCTGCTGATGCCCTGCACCCTCTGCCTGCGGGCGCGGGAGGTCTACTGGGTCGCCATGGCCATCGCCGCCGTCGCCATCGTCGTGCGCCGCACCGCCCTGGGCCGCCGCACCGCGCCCTGGTTCGACTTAGGCCTGGGCCTGGTCTTCCTGTTCGGGGCGGGTCTGGCCTTCTACCACGCGGGGGTCGAGCAGCTGTGGTGGCCGGGCCCGACCGCCTGCTCCAGCAGCGGCGGGGCCGGCGGGTCCTCGGCGGCGGGCGTGCAGGACCTGCTCAACGGCGCCAAGGCCGCCGCCCCGGCCTGCGACAAGATCGTCTGGTCGCTTCTCGGCCTCTCCATGGCCGGATGGAACGTCATCGTCTCGCTGAAGCTGGCGGTGTGGAGCTTCATCGCCGCCGGGGCCGAACCGAAGACGGGCCTCCTGAAATGAGCGCCAAGCCCATCCCCGCCCGCCCCGGCATGGGGGCCCAGACCGGGCGCCTGGCCGAGATTCTGCGGGTCGACCAGGCCGGCGAACTGGCCGCCGTCCACATCTACCGCGGCCAGCGGGCGGTCATGGACCGCGCGCCGGGCATGGGTCGCACCGCCGCCCAGCTGGCCGAGATGGAGGGCCACGAGCAGGTCCACCTCTCCCGTTTCGACGAGATCCTCAACGAACGCGGCGTCCGCCCCACCCTGATGTCGCCGGTCTGGCGGCTGGCCGGCTTCGCCCTTGGGGCCGGCACCGCCCTGCTCGGCGAGAAGGCCGCCCACGCCTGCACCGAGGCGGTCGAGACGGTCATCGAGCAGCACTATGCCGGCCAGATCGCCGAACTGGAAAAGCGCGAGCCCGAGCTGGCCGCCGAACTGACCAAGTTTCGCGACGATGAACTGGCCCACAAGGACATTGCGGTAGGGGAAGGAGCCCGAGAGGCGCCTGGCTATCCGCTGCTGGCCGCGGTCATCCGCGCCGGCTGCCGCGCGGCCATCAAGATCAGCGAGAAGATTTAGCGGAACCCGGGACGCTCGCGGCTGGTTGCCTCTGTAACCAGAGGTAACCCCATGTCCGATCCCGGCCCCGACTTCGAACCGACGCCCGATCCCGCCCCGGCCTACGATCCCGAGCCGCCGGCGACCGACCCCGGCCTGCCGACCGAACCGGGGCCCGCGCCTGCCACCGATCCAACGCCGCCGCCGACGATTTCCTAGTCCTCGTCCTTCGGCGCGGCGCCGGCCATATGCTTCCAGACGTGACGCAGCGCCTTGAGTTGCCGCGCGGTGGTCTCGCGCAGGTCATGGCGCTCAAGCAGTTCCAGCCCGACCTTGTTGCCCCGCCGCCAGACGACCTTGGCGTCCCAGGCGATGCCTTCGCGGACCTGCAGCAGGTGCAGTTCGTTGGGGATCAGGTGCGGCGACGGCGTCTCGACCAGGGCCCCTTCGGCGCTGAGGTTCTTGATCACGCAGTCGATGGTGATGTTGGCCTGGTCGGTGGCCAGCTTGCCGGTCAGCAGCGCGCGCTGGCGTTGATTGCGGCGTCTTTCGACAGGACGAGGCGCGATGGAACTGGACATGCCTTGATCCTAGTCACTGTCGCATTGCCAACACGTTGATATGCGAGCCCCCTTTTCGTGGGCTGAAATGGGCCTATTTTGAGCCTAGATGGACGCGGAAGGGGGCCCCGTGCTGTTCAAACGCAAGACCAACAAGGACGATTTCGAGCGCGAGGTGCGGCTGGAGATGTCCTACATGCGCGACCTGCACGGCGAGGAAGCTCACCTCTTCGCCAAGGAACGCGCCGCCCGGCCGCGGCTTGGCGGATCTCGCAGGCGGGTCATCGAGGAAGCCGCCCGTCGTCTGGCCTCGGGAAACAAGACGGAATCGCAACGACCGAACACGGCTCCGCCTCGCTGAACATTGATATTGCTTAATGTTTCCAATTTGTAATCACCCTTTACTCAAACAGGGTGTACTGCGGCGGGATGCCGCATGCAGGGTTTGAAACAGGCGGGACGCGCGTCCTCCACGGGCTAGGGCCCCAGCTCACCGCCACCCCGGACATCCTCCTCCATTCCATCGATCCGGTGCATGAAGCCGCCTATCTCGTGCGCCTGACACGCCGCCACTACGTCGAGGCCAGCTTCCTCGACGACCGGGTGCTGGGCGAGGACACCCCCGGCCTCTGGGCCCGTCTCGACGAGATCGCCGAGCACGCCGCGGACCTGCCCGAGCGCTGCGACTTCATCTTCCACGTCGGCCATGTCGGCTCGACCCTGCTGTCGCGCCTGCTCGGCGCTGTCCCGGGCATCCATTCCCTGCGCGAGCCGACGGCCCTGCCCCTGCTGGCCCAGATCCACGCCCAGCTGCCCCGCCCCGAAAGCCTGTGGTCGCCGGAGCGGTTCGAGGCCGTGCTCGGCCTCTGTCTCAAGCTGTGGTCGCGCACCTACGCCCCCGGCCAGACGCCGCTGGTCAAGGCCACCAGCTGGGCCAGTGAACTGGCCCCCGCCCTGCTGGCCCGCCCGAGCAAGCCCCGCGCCCTGATGATGACCGCCGCCCCGGAAAGCTGGCTGGCCGGCGTCCTGGCCAGCCAGCATGGCCTTGGCGACGTGCGCAGCTCGGCCACCGTCGCCATGGCCCGGCTGCACCGCCGTCTCGGCGTCGAGCCCTGGCGACTGCACACGATGTCGGTCGGCGAGCGCGCCGGCCTGGTCTGGACAGCGGAGATGCTGGCCATGGACGCCGCCGCCCGCGCCCACCCGGACCAGGCGCTGTGGATCGACTTCGATGTCTTCCTGGCGAACCCGGCCGAAGGTCTCACTCAGGCCCTGGCCCACCTGGGCCAGCCCGCCGACCCGGCCGTCATCCAGGCCATCGTCGCCAGTCCGCTGATGAGCCGCTACGCCAAGAACCCGACCCAGGCCTTCAATCCGACCACCCGCCGCCATCTGCAGGCGACCTCGCGGGCCAACAACGCCGCCGAGATCGCCAAGGGCCTGGCCTGGATCGACGCGGCCGCCAGCCGCTTCCCGTCCATCGCCCGCCTGCTGGAACGCTCCTACGCCTCCAGCTCGATGTCCCAGTAGAGGTAGTCGAGCCAGCTTTCGTGCAGGTGTCCCGGCGGGAACCGGCGTCCGCGCTCCTGCAGCTCGTGCATCGAGGGCCGGCGCGGGGCCCGGCGCGGATGCATGTGGGCCTCGCGCGGCGTGCGGCCGCCCTTGGCAAGATTACAGGGGGCGCAGGCGGTGACGATGTTCTCCCAGGTCGTCCGCCCGCCCCGCGAGCGCGGCAGCACATGGTCGAACGTCAGGTCCATGGTCGAGGTGCAGTACTGACAGGAAAAGGCGTCGCGCAGGAACAGGTTGAACCGCGTGAAGGCTGGCGGCCGGTCCTGGCTGACGAACTGCTTGAGGGAGACCACCGATGGCAGCCGCATCTCGAACGAGGGACTGCGGATCACCTGGTCATAGGTCGACACCACATCGACGCGGTCGAGGAACACCGCCTTGATCACGTCCTGCCAGGGCCAGACGGACAACGGATAATAGCTGAGCGGCCGATAGTCGGCGTTCAGGACAAGGGCGGGCCAACCGGACGGCGCATGGCTGGTGATCTCCATCACCCCAGCTCCCGCAATGTGAAATACGCAATCGGACTGAAGACCCGCCTGCCTTTCCGCCGATACACGGGAATCGCCAACATTCCCGACGGCCCATTGAAGATGGCGCCGATAGGCGACGGCTCCAAGACACAGCCGCAAAAGAAAAGGGCCCCCGAAGGAGCCCTGGAAGTTTTCTTTGTCGCGAGGGGCGCGACTTGGATCGCGTGGAAACCTGCGGGCGCTGGCGGCCGGTGAGGGCCGGCCGCCTGCCCGATCGTTCTTACAGGCCGATGAAGGCCGTCGCGCCGGCCAGGATCAGACCCATGCCCAGAAACAGCACGGAGGCCGAACGGTCGAAGAGGCGCTCGAACGAAGACAGTTTGGAAACTTGCATGACACACACCTTTTAAGTTGTGGGCCCCATTTTATGGTGGCCCCCCTGTTGATCCCCTCGTCTCACCCGGGGAGGGGGGCGAAGGGTTTGTCCGATCTGGACAGTGCTTAGATAACACCGATCTAAGCGCTGTCAAGATGATCTTTACGTCGTTCGGATGAAAGTTTATACAGGTTCAATGAGCACCGCCGCTGTTGCCGATATCCGCCCCTACCACCACGGCGATCTTCGCCGCGCCCTGGTCGACGCCGCCGTCCGGATCCTGGAGCGCGAAGGGCCCAGCGCCCTGTCTCTGCGCGCCGTGGCGCGCGAGGCCGGCGTCAGCCCGGCCGCGCCCTACCACCACTTCAAGGACAAGGGCGAACTGCTCGACGCCGTCGCCCATGTCGGCTGGGAAGCCCTGGGCGTGGCCATGAATGACGCCAAGACCCGCTGCGACGCGGACATGGGCGCCATCCTGACCGAGATCGGCGTCTCCTATGTCCAGTTCTCCCAGGACCACCCGGCCCTCTACCGCGTCATGTATGACTGCTCGCGCGACAAGGACATGCTGCCCGAGGGCATCCAGGACAAGGAAGACAGCGCCTACTGCCTGGTCCGCGGCGCCTTCCGCCAGGTCGCCGGCGACGATGTCCCCGACATCGACGTCGAGCTGGCCACCATCGCCGCCTGGTGCGCTGGCCACGGCCTGGCCGAGATGAGCATGTTCAAGCAGTTCGCGCCCCTCAAGGAGGCCTTCGGCGGCGACCAGGGTTTCCTGCGCGCCGTGCTCAGCCACCTGGGCATGTTCAACCGCAAGACCCCCTCCACTTAAGGGTCCCGACGGAACGCGGGCGACGCCCCACCCGTTAGGCAGGCTCACCAAAGCCGCTGAAGGGGCTCACTCGCCATGCTGATTTCCGACGTCATGACCGCCAATCCGCAGGTCGCCAAACCCTCGGACACCGTCGCCGACATCGCCCGGCGCATGAACCAGATCGACACCGGCGCCATTCCCGTCGTCGAGGACGGCCAGATCAAGGGCATCATCACCGACCGCGACATCGTCCTGCGCGTCGTCGGCGAACAACGCAGCTTCGACACCAAGGTGTCGGAAGTGATGACCACCGACGTCCAGACCTGCCGCGAGGACGCCACCATCGCCGACGTCATCTTTCAGATGCAGGACAAGCAGATCCGCCGCATCCTGATCGTCGACGACAAACAGAACCTGACCGGCATCGTCTCCCTCGGCGACGTCGCGCAGGAGGCCTCGGCCCGCAAGGCCGGCGCCATCCTGGAAGAGATGTCGGACGCGCCGGCGAATAACTGAGCACCGGGGACATGTTGGATTTCCGCAGGAAAGCCAACGTGTCCCCTCTTCCTGCCGGCGCCAAAGAGGGGACACGTACGGTTTTCCAATGAAAACCGAACATGTCCCCGATCACCGCGCTAAATACGGCGCGTGCCATCCTTCGTCACCCGCTTCGCCCCCTCGCCCACCGGCCATCTCCACCGGGGCCATGCCTATTCCGCCCTCACCGCCTTCGAGGCCGCCCGCGCCGCATCCGGCCGCCTCCTCCTGCGCGTCGAGGACATCGACGTCACCCGCTGCCGTCCCGAGTACGAAACCGCCCTCCTCGAAGACCTGGCCTGGCTCGGCCTGAGCTGGGAGACCCCGGTCCGCCGCCAGTCCGACCACCTGGCCGACTACGACGCCGCCCTGACCCAGCTCCGCGACGCCGGCCTCGCCTACCGCTGCTTCAAGACCCGCAAGGAGATCGCCCAGGCCGCCCAGTCCGCCCCGCACGGCCTGCCCGCCGCCTACGTCGGCGCCCCGCTCTCCGCCGACGAGGAGGCCCAGCGCCTCGCCGCCGGCCAGCCCTTCGCCTGGCGCCTGTCCCTCGCCGCCGCCCGCGCCCACCTCGGCGGCTTCGACCTGACCTTCACCGAAGGCGACGAGACCCGCCCCGCCGACCCGACAACCGCCGGCGACATCGTCCTGGCCCGCAAGGACGTCGGGGTCGCCTATCACCTGGCCGTGGTCGTCGACGACGCCCTGCAGGGCGTCACCCACGTCATCCGCGGCCAGGACCTCTACGAGGCCACCCCGGTCCAGCGCCTCCTTCAGACGCTCCTCGGCCTCCCGGCCCCGACCTACCGCCACCATCCCCTGCTGGTCGGACCGGACGGCAAGCGCTACGCCAAGCGCGACCAAGCGCAGACCCTTCGGGAGATTCGCGCCAGCGGCGTCACCGCCGAAGACCTGCGCCGGGAGCTAGGATTTACGTGAACAGTCGCGCGCTGCCGCTGATCGCCCTGCTGGCCGGCGCCTGCGCCATCGGCTTCGCCCCCATCTTCGTGCGCCTGACCGAGACCGGCCCCGCCGCCGCCGGCTTCTGGCGCCTGGCGCTGGCCCTGCCGATGCTGGCCCCCTTCGTCTTCCGCCCCTCGCTGTTCAAGGCCGCCCAGCCCTCGCCCGCCTGGCCCAGCCCCGCCCTGATGCTGGCCGGCGTCTTCTTCGCCGCCGACCTGGCCTTCTGGCACTACGGCATCGGCATGACCTCGGTGGCCAACGCCACGGTGCTGGCCAACCTGACCCCCATCGTCGTCACCATCGTCGGCTTCCTGGTCTTCAAGGAGCGGGTCGGCCCGATCTTCCTGGCCGGCATGGCGCTGGGCCTGATCGGCGCGTGGACCATGGCCGCCGGCCGCGGCGCGACCGCGCCCGGAACCAACCCACCGCTCGGCGACATCCTCTCGGCCGCCACCGCCCTCTGGTACGCCGCCTACTTCCTCTGCGTGCGCCAGGCCCGGGCCCGCTTCGGGACCATGGCGGTGATGTTCTGGTCCAGCCTGGTCGGCGCCGTCGGCCTGGCCGTGATCATGGCGGCCATGGGCGAGGACATCATTCCGGACAGCCTGGCCGGCTGGGGCGCCTGCCTGGGGTTGGCCATCGTCCACGTCACCGGCCAGGGCGCCATCGCCTGGGCGCTCGGCCGCCTGCCGACCGCAACCACCAGCGTCGTCGTCCTGGTCCAACCCGCCGTGGCGGCGCTCCTGGGGTGGCTGATCTTCACCGAAGCCATGACCCCGCTCCAAGGCCTCGGGGCCCTCGCCGCCCTGGCCGGCGTGGCGCTGGCGCAGTGGGCCGCTGCCCGTGACCAGCGGAAGACCGATCAGGCAGGCTTGTCCCAGTAGCTGTAGGCAAACGCAGTTGCGAACCCGAAGCGCTCGTACAGCGCAATCGCCGGCGCGTTCGGCGCCTCGACCTGCAGATAGGCCTTCGAAGCTCCCGCCGCCCTCGCCCCAACCATCAGGGCCGCGACGATATCCTGCGCCAGACCCTGGCGCCGCCAGGCCGCCAAGGTCCGCATCCCGAACACCCCGGCCCAGTCGCCCTCGACCGCCGAGCCGCCGATCGCCACCGGCGCGCCGTCCACCTCGATCCGCGCGAACACCCGCGGCCGGGCGATTCGATGGAACGCTCCCATCCGCTCGGCGGCATCCGCGGGATTGTCCTGCGTCCCCAGGAACACCCGCTCGAACGCCTCCCCGACCGTATCCGACACCAAGACCCGCTCCGGCCGCGCCACGTCCGCAATCTCAGCCACCATCATCAGGGTCGGTGTCCGCGCCCGGTACCCCCGCCCCGCCAGCTCGGCCTCCAGCGCCGGCAGCGGCCCGGCCGGCTTGAACACCGGCGGCAATCCACGCGCCGCATACCAGGCCTCGACCGCATCCACCGCCTCGCCCAGCGGCACGGGCGGCTCGCCCAGCGGCCAGCAGGCGTTCAACCGCCCCGACCAGCCCGTCGAGGCATTGAGGATCCAGGGCCCCAGGCTCGACCGCTCGGCCGCCGGCCAGGCCCGGTCGGCGATCCGCTCGAGACTGTCGATGGCGCCCGCGTCCACTACGGCTCCGCCAGCAGCGACCGCACCAGCTCCATCGCCTCCGGCCCGCTCCAGTCGGCCTCGCCCGACACCCGCGCCCGCTCGACGCCCTTCTTGTCGTAGATCACCGTGGTCGGCATGCCCTGCGCCTGCGGGTTCAGCAGGAAGGGCATCGAGCCCGAGGCGTCGCGGTAGTAGGCCAGCGGCCGGTTCTTGGCCATGAAGGCCCGCGCCTGCATGTCCTTGTCGTCCTTGTCGATGCTGATCGCCACGATCGCCACCGGCTGGCCGTCATAGGTCGCCGCCAGCCGCGAGAAGGTCGGCATCTCGACCAGGCAGGGGGCGCACCAGGTGGCCCAGAAGTTGACGACGGTCACCTTGCCCTTGAAGCCGGCGATGGTGACATCCTTGCCGTCCGCATCCTTGAACACCGTCGGCGGCGGCGGATTGGGCGCCTTGGTGATCTCCAGCTTCGCCAGCTTGCCGCGCTTCAAGGTTTCGAGGTTCGCGGGCCCATTGGGGACTATGACCGCGCTCAGGATGACATATAGAACCGCCAGCACGCCCACCAGGACGGCTACCGTTATCGCCCACCGGATCACATCGGGCCGCCGATCGGCCTTGGACACTTCGCTCATATGACCGACGACTCCTCGCATAAACCATCAGGCCAGGCCATGTGGGGCGGGCGTTTCAGCGCCAAGCCGGCGGACCTGATGCAGGCCATCAATGTCTCCATCGGCTTCGACCGCCGTCTCGCCAGCCAGGACCTGGCCGGTTCGAAAGCCCACGCCGCCATGCTGGCCGCCGTGGGGGCGATATCTAGCGAGGATGAGGCGCAAATCCAGCACGGTCTTTCGACCATCGAGGCCGAGATGGCCGCCGGGACCTTCCCGTTCCGCGACGAATACGAAGACATCCACATGAATGTGGAGGCCCGCCTGGCCGAATTGATCGGCGAACCGTCCGGCCGGCTGCACACCGCCCGCAGCCGCAACGACCAGGTCGCTCTCGACTTCCGCCTCTGGGTCCGCGAGGCCTGCGACCGCACGCAGCAGCAACTCAAGGCCCTGCAACGCGCCCTGATCGCCAAGGCCGAGGCCCACGCCGACGCCCTGATGCCCGGCTTCACCCACCTGCAGCCGGCCCAGCCGGTGACTTTCGGCCACCACCTGATGGCCTATGTCGAGATGTTCGGCCGCGACGCGTCCCGCTTCGCCGACGCCCGCGTGCGCATGAACGAAAGCCCGCTCGGCGCCGCCGCCCTGGCCGGCAGCCCCTTCCCCATCGACCGCCACCAGACCGCGGCCGCCCTCGGTTTCGACCGCCCGACCGCCAACAGCCTCGACTCGGTGGCCAGCCGCGACTTCGCGCTGGAAGCCCTCGCCGCCGCCTCGATCGCCGCCACCCACCTCTCGCGGCTGGCCGAAGAGATCGTCCTGTGGATGACCCCGCAGTTCGGCTTCATCAAGCTGTCGGACGCCTTCACCACCGGCAGCTCGATCATGCCGCAGAAGAAGAACCCCGACGCCGCCGAACTGGCCCGGGCAAAGGTCGGCCGGGTCCTGGCAGGCTTCACCAGCCTGACGGTGGTCATGAAGGGCCTGCCGCTGACCTATTCCAAGGACATGCAGGAGGACAAGGTCCCGACCTTCGAGGCCTTCGACTCCCTGGAACTGGCCCTGCTGGCCATGGCCGGCATGGTGACCGATCTCGAACCCAACACGGACAGGATGGCCGCCGCCGCCGGCTCCGGCTACTCGACCGCCACCGATCTGGCCGACTGGCTGGTCCGCGAACTGAACCTGCCCTTCCGCCAGGCCCACCACCTGACCGGCGCCGCCGTCAAACGGGCCGAGCAGCTGGGCGTGGACCTGCCCGAACTTTCGCTTGTTGAGTTGAAGGCGCTGGACCCGCGCATCACCGACGGCGTTTACTCGGTGCTGACCCCCGCCGCCTCCGCCGCCAGCCGGCAGAGCTATGGCGGAACCGCTCCCGATCAGGTGAAGAGCCAGATCGCCCGCTGGAAAGAAGTCCTGTCATGAAACTCCGCACCGCGATCCTCACCGCCGCCCTCCTGGCGGCCCCGCTCCTGACCGCCTGCGGCAAGACCGGCGACCTCGAACGCCCCGGCCCGCTCTGGGGCCCGGACGAGCGCGCGCCCGACGCCCGCGCCAAGGAAGAGGCCGCCCGCCGCGCCGCCTCGGCCCAGGCCAACAAGCCGGCCCAGCCCGGCTCGCCGCAGGAGGTCCGCGACCCGGCCTCCAGCACCGCGACCATCCGCCAGCAACCGATCGCCGGCACGAACGATCCCTTCGGCAAGCCTCCCCAATAAGCAGGTCTAGGTGAATCACTTCGAGACCCGCTCCGGCGACCTCTACTGCGAAGACGTCTCCCTCGCCGCCATCGCGCAGGCGGTGGGCACCCCCGTCTATGTCTACAGCCAGGCCACGCTGGAGCGGCATTTCCACGTCTTCCGCGAGGCCCTGCGGACCCACGCCAATCTCGGCGAGCCGCTGATCGCCTATGCCGTGAAGGCCAACGGCAACGTCTCGGTCCTGCGCGTGCTGGGCGCCCTGGGGGCCGGGGCCGACACCGTCTCCGAGGGCGAGATCCGCCGCGCCCTGGCCGCCGGCATCCCGGCCAGCCGCATCGTCTTCTCCGGCGTCGGCAAGCGCCCGCAGGAGATCGAGTTCGCCCTGAAAGCCGGGGTCGCCGAGATCAACGTTGAGTCCGAACCGGAACTCGACCTCATCGCCCAGATCGCCGAAACCCTGACCCTCCAGGCCCCCGTCGTCTTCCGGGTCAACCCCGACGTCGAGGCCGGCGGCCACGCCAAGATCGCCACCGGCAAGGCGGAGAACAAGTTCGGCGTCTCCTTCACCGAGGCCCGCCGCCTCTACGCCAAGGCTGCCGAGCACCCGCACCTCAATCCCCTCGGCGTCGCCTGCCACATCGGCAGCCAGATCAGCGACCTGACCCCCTTCGAGCAGGCCTTCACCAAGATGCGCGGCCTGGTCCTCGACCTCCGCGCCGAAGGCTTTCACGTCGAGCGCCTCGACCTCGGCGGCGGCCTGGGCGTGCCCTACTTCAACATGCCCGAGCCCCCCTCGCCGGCCGACTACGCCGCCATGATCGCCCGGGTGATCGGCGACCTGAACGTCCAGCTGGCCTTCGAGCCCGGCCGCATGATCGCCGCCAACGCCGGCGTCCTGGTCGCCCAGGTGCTGCACCGGCACGAGCGGCCCGAGGGCCGCAAGTTCCTGGTCCTCGACGCGGCCATGAACGACCTGCTGCGCCCGGCCATGTACGACGCCTTCCACGACATCCGCCCGGTCGCCGCCACCAACGCCGAGCCGGAACCCTTCGACGTCGTCGGCCCGGTCTGCGAGACCGGCGACACCTTCACCCGCGACCGGATCATGCCCGGCCTCGACAGCGGCGACCTCGTCGCTTTCATGAGCGCCGGGGCCTACGGCGCGGCCATGGCATCCGAGTACAACAGCCGCCCCCTGGTCCCCGAGGTGCTGGTCCACGGCGACAAATTCGCCGTCATCCGCCGCCGCCCCACCTACGAGGAAATGCTGGCCGGCGAGGCCCCGGCCAGCTGGCTGTGAGCCTCGCCCTCCCCGACATCGTCCGCCGCCGCGCCGAGCAGCAGGGCGAGGCCGGTCTCGCCTGGCTCGCCGCCCTCGACACAACCGTCGCCGATCTCGCCGTCGCCTGGTCCATGACCATCGGCCCGGTGATGTCCGGCGGCACCGAGGCCCTGGTCGTCGAGGTCACGCTCGACAGCGGCGTCCCCGCCGTCCTCAAGCTGCCCTACCCCGGCGCCGACCCCACCGACCGCGAACGCCGCACCTTCCAGGCCGCCGCCGGCCGAGGCTACGCCGCCCTCCTCCGCCACGACCCGGCCAGCCGCGCCATGCTGCTGGAGCGCCTCGGCCCCATGCTCGACAGCCTCGGCCTCACCCTCGACGAGCAGATGGTCGCCATCTGCCAGACCCTCCGCCAAGCCTGGACCGCGCCCCTGCCGGCCGAACCCATGATGACCGGCCCCGAAAAGGCCGCCGACCTCGCCGCCTTCATCGAAACCACCTGGACGGCCCTGGGCCACCCCTGCCCCCGCGCCATCATCGACCGCGCCCTGGCCTTCGCCGAAACCCGCGCCGACGCCCACGACCCCGCCAACTGCGTCCTGGCCCACGGCGACGCCCACGGCTGGAACACCCTGGCCGATCCGCACAACCCCGGCGGCTTCAAGTTCGTTGATCCCGACGGCCTTATCATCGAGCCGGCCTACGACCTGGCCATCCCCATGCGCGAATGGTCGTCCGACCTCCTGGCCGGCGACCCGTTGGACCGCGGCCGCGCCCGCTGCCGCCGTCTGGCGCAGCTCACCGGTCTGGACGAGGAACCCATCTGGCAATGGGGCTTCATCGAGCGCGTCTCGACCGGCCTCAGCTGCCTGCGGGTGGGCCTGCCGGAAGGCCCGGCCATGCTCGCCGTCGCCGCGCGTCAGGTATGACGCCCGCTCAGTCTCCCGCCCGGTAACGGGCGAGCCAATCGAGGCTCAGCCCATCCTGCTGGCGGGCCAGGGTCGGCAGGGACACCGGGGTTGCGGCCGAAAGGCCCAGCGCCGCCAGCACCTGGCCGGCCGCCGCCCCCGGATCACGCGCGACATCCTCGTACCACAGCGTGACGACCGGCGTGTCGGTGTCGGCCAGCAGTTCCTGCCAGCCCTCGTCCTGCCAGGCCAGGAAATCCGCCTTCTCCTCGATCTGCGCCCGGCTGTAGATCGGCTCTCGCCCGCCCACCCCGGGTCCGACCCATGCCTGTGTCTGCTCGGCGCGCGCCAGCGACACCGCCTGCGCCAGCCTGTCTCGCCGCCGCAAGCGGACCCAGGCCCCTGGGGCCAGCCGCCGCAGGATGTCCGCATCCTCGCGGCGCGCCTCTAGCAGCTGCGTCAGGAAGGTTTTGACACCGAACACGCCGTTGGGAGAGGTCCGACGCCGCGCCAGGGCGGTGAGGTAGCCGGCCAGGTCCGTCCCGCCAATGCGCGCCTTGAAGGCCTCCAGCCGCGGCAGATTGAGATACTCCAACGGAGCCCCGAGGGCGCCGGTCCGCCACAGGGCCAGGGCCAGCAGCGTGCCGCCGCACCTTGGGGTCACGGCCAGCAGGTAGCGCAGGCTGGGCGGCTCCTCCCGAACCGGAAAATCGAAGGAACGCCCGTAGAGGTCGGTGAGGTCCTCCAGCCTCATGGCCCGCGCGCCCGAGCGTCGCCCAGCGCGCCGACCGCCGCCGTCAGGACCTCCTCCAGCAGGATTTCGTCCTCCGCCGGCGTCGTCTGGATCCAACGCATGGCCGTGGCGTGAAGCGTCATGACCGGCGCCAGTCCCGGCCAACAGGCGGCGGCGTTGCGATAGGTCGCCGGCCGGGCGCTGACCAGCACCAGCCCAGGCGGCAGCACCGGCTCCAGCAGTTCGCACAGCCGGCGCTCGCGCCGCGCCAGCCGCGCCCGCTCCGCCGACGGCTCGATGGCGACGGCGGTCGCCTCGAACGGCCCCAGATAGTCCAACGCCTGCCGGTGCAGCCGTCGCCCCGCCGCCAGGAACGCCTCGTCGAACCCGCAGCCGGCGCGCGCCGGCCGCGCCGCCGCCGCGAACGGGGCCAAAAGGCCGTCCGGGTCGGCGAACACAGGCGCGCCCTCGCCCGGATACCCCAGGCCATAGCGCAGGAAATTCTCCCGCCGGGGGGCGGCGCCGCCACAGGCCATGCCGGTCATCCACAGCACCGCGTCGAGCAGGATCGCATCATGCGCCTGACCCGCCCGCGAAGACCCGGTAAAGAGCGCCGCCTCGCGCAACAGCCGGCTGCATTGGGCAAGCCGGGCTCGCCAATCAAAGGCCCCAGGCGGCCCCGACAGCAGGGCGGCAAGATCGTCCCCGACCACGACGGGTCGCGACGACACCGACAGCTGCCAGGCCAGCGACGTTCCCACCGCGTGCTCGGCCGCGGCGTCGGCGAGGGTTTGCACGGTCAGGTCGACCTGATCGCGCGACAGTCCCGGGCGTCCGGCCAGGGCCAGGGCGACGGCCGCCTCGACGACGTCAGCTGAAGCCGCGCCGCGCGTCACCACCCTCAGGTCCAGGTCGCTCAGCCCGTCGTCGATGCCCAGGGCGTAGGACCCGACCTCGAGAACCCCGGCGATCTCGTCTGGCGGCGGGACGACCATCTCAGGCCAGCCGCGTCGCCTGGCCGCGCACAAAGGTCTCGAAGTTCAGCAGGAAGAACAGCATGTCTCGCTCGTCGCCGGTCAGGGCCTCGGCCGGCCGCGCCGCCAGCGCCTCGGCCGCCGCCCCGTCCACCAGGCCCAGCGCCACCGACCGCGCCTCCCCGATCACGGCTTCAACGAAACCCCGGTTGCGCTCGAGGCCGACGTTCAGGGTCGGCCCGAAGGTCTCCTTGACGTACTCGGTCTCGAAACAGTCGTCGCCAGTCAGCCGGGTCAGGCTCATCCGATGCAGCCGCCTGTCGTGCCGGAGCTCGGCCGGCAGTCGAAAGGTGAACTGGGTCAACAACCGGCTGTGGAAGGGATAGACCGGCCAAATTCCATGCCGCAGCAGGCGCTCGGACCGGGCCGCCGCCGCCGTCCAGGCCGAGTCCAGCACGCCGGCGAACGGATAGCCGTCGCGGGTTCCGGCCAGCAGGCTCCGTCCCCGTTCGGTCAACAGGTCGCCGCGGTCGCCGCCCGCCCCCTCGCCGCGCTCATGCGGGTACAGCGGGTACAGCTCGTCGCCGCCCGATCCGGTGATCAGGGCGTCGACGCCCGACGCCGCGCAGAAGGCGATCATCGGTTCGAATATCTCGGGGTAGTTCTCGTCGTGCGGCCACACGGTCAGCGGCCGGCGTCGCGGGCTGGTCTCTCCGTAGGGCGCGAGCCGGATCGCCGGCACGGCCAGGTCGGCCATCCGGCCGGTCGCGACGATCAGCTCACGCCGGCCAACCTGGGCCCGGCCCATCGCCCCTTCGAACACGGCGCCATAGCTGAGCAGCCCCGGCCCGAAGGCGCGGGCGGCGACCAGGCTGGTAATCGCCGAGTCCATGCCCCCGCTGATCTCAACGGCGGTGCGGTCGGGCCGCAGCGGCCGCAATTCCATCAGCGCCGCCGTCGCGTCCAGCAACAGCGCGACCGGGTCCTCTCCCGCCGCCAGGTCGGCCGGCACAACGCCCGGGCTGGCCGGCGGATAACCCACCGACAGCCTCCCCGCCTCGGCGACGATCGTCGAGGCGGCCGTCAGTCGCCGCAGGCCGGAGACCACGATCTCCGCCCCATAGCCGGCGCTGCCCGCCAGGAACCGGGCCGAGGCCGGGCCGTCCAGCGACAGGCCGCCCGCCGGCAACAGCTCGCTCGGACTCCAGGTCGCCTCGACCCCGTCGACGTCGCCGCGCAGATAGATCGGCGCCAATCCCCAGTAGGAACAGGCGAACCGCACGGCGCGGCCATCCGCCTCCCAGGCGACGGTCAGCCAGTCCAGCGGATAGGTCTCCAACGCGGCCAGGGCGGCCTCGACCGCCGCGTCGTCCGACCGCGAAACCTCGGTCGCCGGCCGGGTGTCGCCGGCCAACCGCTCCCGCACGATGACAACCCTTCGCCGGGATCCGACCAGGACTTCCGACCGCAGCAGGCGATGGCCGAACGGAACGATGCGGCTTTCGCCAAAAAGAAAACCCCCGTCGAACTGTTCGACGGGGGCCTTCAGATCGTCATAGCGAATGGACGCCTTGAGCATCGCGCTATTGGCGGATCCACGGTTGGGCGTTCTGCGCATCCTCGCCGCCCGGGCTCTTGCCGCCCCCGAAGCCGCCGTTGAAGTCGACCGAGCCGGGGTCCTTCATCATGATCGGCTTGGCGCCCTCGGCGTCTCGCCGCGCGACCAGCGCCGCTTCCAGAGCCTGCAGCCGCGAATCGAGGCGGTTGATCGTATGGGTGTCCATCTCTCGGTCTCCTCAGGGGTTGGAAAACCGATACTGGCGGTCACATTGCGCAAGATGCAACCTGAAAATGCGCGAGCATCGTTAACCGCCGCACTGACGGTCGGACGAGCGCAAAGCCTCAGTCCATCGCCCCGATATACGGCAGCCCGCGCATCGTCCCGGCCACGTCCAGCCCATAGCCGACCAGGAACCGCCCGGGCGCCTCCCAGGCCACGAAGTCCGGCTCCAGGGCCCGCTTCTCCGGCCAGGGCTTGCGCGCGAACACCGCCGTCAGAACCTCCGACGCCCCGGCATCCTTCGTCAGCCGCGCCGCCTCGCTCAGCGACAGCCCGGTGTCGAACACGTCGTCGAGGATCAGCGTCTTGCGGCCCAGCACCGGTCGCTGCAGGTCGGCCCGCACCTCGCACCGGCCGTAGGAGGCCCGCGCGTCCTTGTAGGACGACAGCCACAGGGCGTCGAAATGCACCAGCCGCCCCAGCCTGGCCAGGGCCCGGGTCAGGTCGGCGGCGAACCAGATGCCGCCGGTCAACAGGCAGATGGCCACCGTATCGTCGTCGATGCGCGGGGCGATCTGCGCCGCCAGCGCCTCGACCGCCGCCGCGATCTCGGCCTCCGAGATCAGCACCGTCGGCGTCTCGTTCATCAGTGGTGCTCCTCGGCGGCCGCCGTCGGCAGCGCATTGGGGTCATGCGGGTCGAGCGGCTTGGCTTCGTCAGCGGTCAGCGGACCGGGCTCGGCCGTGCCGCGCAGGGTCGGCGCCTTCACCTCCGGCGCCGCGGCCTTCTTCGGCCTGGGCTTGGCGGCGACTGCGCCCTTGTCGGTGACGAAGCCGACCTCGATCTCGGCCGCCGTCTTCGGCGGATCCAGCAGCACCACGGCGAAGTGACGGGTCTCCCCGGCCGGGATGACCGGATCGGAGGCCTGGGCGATCTTGGCCATCACCCGCTTGTTCTGCTTGTTGATCAGGCTGATCTGCAGCGGCGGGGCGGTGACCGGCTCGCTGCGGATGTTGCGGATGACGCCCGACACCGACAGCGCCGCATGGCCGTCCTGCAGGGCCGGTTCGAACCGGATGTCCTCGATCTCCAGCCCGATGAGGTTCACGTCCAGGTTCACGGCGGCGTAGGCGGAAGCCGTCTTCGGCCAGATCCGCACGACGCTGTCGCGCATCACCACGGCCCCGAAGCCCAGCACGATCATCATCGCGGTCATCCCGGCCCAGACAATCCCCGTCGTCGCCGCCTCGCGCACCCGCCGCTCGGTCTGGGCCTTGGCCCGGAACACCTTGGGCAGTTCCTCGCCGGGCAGTTCGTCCAGCGGCGCGGGGGTCGGATTCAGGGTCGGCGGCTCGCGGCCGATGGCCCCTTCCTCACCGCTTATCGACAGGTCGAGTTCGGGTTCGGGATGGGCTGTCCACCGATGGCCGCACGCGGCGCACTTGACAGTACGGCCAGTCGCGCCGACCTGATCGTCGCCGACGAAATACCGGGTAGCGCACTCTGGGCAGGTTAGTATCATGGCCGGCGAATCGGTCCGCTCCCGCAACTCTATGTGAGGTCGCCGATTCCGGCTCCCATGTCCACTGACCGCAACGCCTACACGAGCGATTTGCCCGCTGGGCCGACCCTGCGCTTCTCCGGCGTCGGCATGCGCTATGGCCGTTCGGCGGAGGTGCTGCGCGACATCAATTTCGAGCTGCCGCCTGGCTCTTTCCACTTTCTGACCGGCGCCTCGGGGGCCGGCAAGTCGAGCCTCTTGAAGCTGATCTACATGGCCGAACGTGCGTCGCGGGGCCGCATCGAGATGTTCGGCCGCGACATCGACCAGATCGCCCTCAGCGACCGGCCCTTTCTGCGCCGCCGCATCGGGGTGGTGTTCCAGGAGTTCCGCCTGCTTGAACACCTCAGCGCCTTCGACAACTGCGCCCTGCCCCTGCGCATCGCCGGGGGCAAGCCCGACAAATACCGCGCCGACGTCGCCGAGCTGATGAGCTGGGTCGGCCTCAAGTCCCGCCAGCACGCCCTGCCCGCCACCCTCTCCGGCGGTGAGAAGCAGCGGCTGGCCATCGCCCGCGCCGTCGTCGGCCGCCCCGACATCCTGCTGGCCGACGAACCGACCGGCAACGTCGACCAGGGTCACGCCCTGCGCATCCTGCGCCTGTTCGTCGAACTCAACCGCCTGGGCACGACCGTGCTGATCGCCACCCACGACGAGGATCTCGTCGCCCGCAGCGGCCAGCCGGTGCTGCACCTCGACGGCGGCCGCCTGCTCGCCTACGGCCGGAGCGACGGCCGATGACTGACACGATGTTCGACCCGGCCCGCTGGCGCCCCGGCCCCCTGCTGCCGCGCCGCGACGCCCGCGACGGGGCGCTGATCTTCGTCGTCGCCGTGCTCTGCTTCCTGGCCTGCCTGACCGCCATCGGGGCCCTGGCCGCCGACCGCGCCGCCCGTGGCTGGACCAGCCAGCTTTCCGACAGCGCCACCGTCGTCATCCAGCCGCACGGCGCCGAGACCCCCGACGCCGCCGCCGCCCGCGCCGCCGAGGTGCTGGCCGGGGTGAAGGGCGTCAGCGAGGCCCGCGCCCTCGAAAAGGAAAAGGCCGAGGCCCTGCTCGAGCCCTGGCTCGGCCGCGAGGCGCTGATCGACGACCTGCCCGTCCCCCGCCTGGTCACCGTCGAGCTCGACGCCAAGGCCCCCGCGAAAGCCGCCGACCTCGACCGCGCCCTGAAGGCCGCCGGCGTCGACGCCAAGGTCGATGACCACAGCGTCTGGATCAAGGACATCCAGCGCGCCGCCGGCTTCGCCCGCTGGTCGGCCCTGGCCATCTGCCTGCTGATCGTCGCCGCCGCCATCGCCGTCATCGGCTTCGCCACCCGGGCGGGCCTCGCCGCCCACCGCGACGTCATCGAGGTGCTGCACCTGTCCGGGGCCGAGACCGGCTTTGTCGCCCAGCTGTTCCAGAGCCGTTTCGCCACCGCCGCCTTCATCGCCGGGGTGTTCGGAGCCGGCGGCGCGGCCGTGGTCGCGGCCCTCGCCCGCCTGGCCGGCGGCGGCCAGGGCCTGACCCCCGTCCTGCCCCTGGCCTGGATCGACCTGCTCGCCGTCCTCCCCGCCCCACTGCTGGCCGCCCTCACCGCCGCCATCGCCGCCCGCCTCGCGGCCGCCGCCATCCTGCGCCAGCTGGGCTAGCCGCACGCCCCAATCCCCATGAAACCCCCATGCCACCCGCATGAAAAACAGGCGCCGCCTCTGCGCAAATCCGATGCCGCCGCAACGAAATACCTATGCATAATACATTGATTTAATTGCGCTTATTGGCCAAACGAGTCTAGCACGGCGCCGTTTCATGCTACAATACCGGGCCGCTTCGTTAACGCGCTCCGCCGGCCGGTCTTCCCACGGAACCTCGGAACCCTCTAGAACAGCGTCATGCGCCGCCTATCCCTGCTGCTCATTCTCGTCGTGGTCTGGTTCGTCGGCCTGCTGGCCTTCGCCGGGCGGATCGACAAGCTGACGCCCGCCGCCGAACCGCCGGTGTCGGACGCCGTCGCCGTGCTGACCGGGGCCTCGACCGAGCGCATCAAGGCGGCCGTCCGCCTGCTCGAAGAGGGCAAGGGCAAGCGGCTGCTTGTCAGCGGCGTCAACACCGAGGTCTCCAGGGAGGATTTGCTGGAGGTCACCGGCGCCTGGAAGCCGATCTACCAGTGCTGCGTCGACCTCGGCTTCGAGGCCGCCGACACCAAGGGCAACGCCCAGGAAATCGCCGCCTGGGCCGAAAAGCACGGCTTCACCCAGATCATCGTCGTCACCGCCGACTACCACATCCCCCGCTCGATGCTGGAGCTGCGCGGCGAGATGCCCGGCGCCAAGCTGATCGCCTACCCAGTCAAGACCGACGCCATGGATGCCGCCCACTGGTGGCGCGACCAGACCCAGATCCGCCGGCTGACCCTGGAATACTGCAAATACCTGGCGGTGCTGGTCCAGGAATCTGTCATGGGCCTCTTCCGCAAAGCGCCCGGGGCCGACGCGGAGCCTAAGGAGAAGACGAAGTGACCGTGTTCCGCTCCCTCGTCTTCCTGGTCCTGTTCTACGTCCTCTCGGCCATCCTCGCGATCGGCCTGTCGCCCCTGCTGCTGGGTCCGCGCAAGCCGCTGATGGCGGTGATGGTCGTCTGGGGCAAGTCGGTCACCTGGCTGCTGCGCGTCGTCTGCGACGTCAAGGTCGAGGTCCGCGGCCGCGAGCACCTGCCGGTCGGGGCCGCCCTGATCGCCACCAAGCACCAGCGGATGTTCGACATCTTCGGCGCCTTCGCCTTCCTGCCCGACGCCTGTTTCGTGCTGAAGAAGGAACTGGTCTCCATCCCCTTCTTCGGCTGGTGGGCCACCCGCTCGCACATGATCGTCGTCGACCGCGAGGGCCATTCGACCGCCCTGCGCAAGCTGGTCGCCGACTCCAAGGAGCGGATGCTGGAAGACCGCCAGCTGGTCATCTTCCCTGAAGGCACCCGCAAGAACCCCGGCGACGCCGGCGACTACAAGCCCGGCATCGCCGCCCTCTACCGCGAGCTGGAGCTGCCGGTGACGCCGCTGGCGCTCAACACCGGCCGCCACTGGAACGTCGCCAAGGGCTTCATCATGGAGCCGGGGACCATCGTCTTCGAGTTCCAGCCGCCGATCCCCTCCGGCCTCAAGCGCGCCGACTTCATGCGCCAGCTGGAAACCTCGATCGAGACCGCCTGCGCGCGTCTGCTGGACGAAGGGCTCTAAAGCTTGCTGTCCCACCGCCTCGCGACCGAAGCGGACATCCCGGCCCTGACCGCCCTGGCCGCCGCCGCCATCGACATTCACCTGGCCGCCGTCCTCACCCCCGCCCAGCTCGCCGCCAGCCGCCAGCTGATGGGTCTCGACAGCCAGCTGATCGCCGACCGCACCTACTTCGTCGTCGAAGAGGATGGGAAGCTCGCCGGCTGCGGCGGCTGGAGCCGCCGGGCCACCGCTTACGGCGGCGACCACTCCCCGGGCCGCGACTCGGCCCTGCTCAACGAGGCCCAGGACGCCGCCAAGATCCGCGCCATGTACACCGCGCCGGGCTTCGAGCGCCGGGGCGTGGCGCGGCTGATCCTGTCGCTGTGCGAGGGGGCCGCGAAGACCGCCGGCTTCAGCAAGGTCGAACTGGTCGCGACGATGTCGGGCCGGCCGCTGTATGAAGCCTGCGGCTATCACCCGCTCGAAGCCTTCCATGACGATCGCGCGGGCGAACCCGTCCCGCTCCTGCGCATGGGGAAGGCACTGTAACCTCCCTCCCCGAATTGGGGAGGGCAGACGCGCGGTTACGCGCGTCGGGTGGGGAAGTCGGTCATTGACTTTCGAGGCTATGCGCCAGGGGACTCAGCCGGCCAACAGGGGTGACCCACTGCCCCACCCGGCGCTGCGCGCCACCCTCCCCATTCGGGGAGGGATGCTACCCCTCCACCATCTTCAACAACCGCTCCATCCCCTCATCCCGAATCCCCTCGGCCCGCAGGTGCTCCACCAGGTCCGTCAGGTAGTCCTCGTTCCGCCCCGACAGCCCCACCGCCCCGTGGATCAGCTCCGCTTGCCGCTCCAGGCTCAGATCCCCGGCCCACTGCCGATGGCCCTTGTCCGACAGGAAAACCAGCGCCGGCGCGCGGCCGCCACCATCGAGCCGCACCTCGCGCCAGGCCTCGACATAGGTCTCCGTCGGCTGCTCCCGCTCCCGCAGATAGGCGTAGACCTCCGGCCAGGCCTCCTCGGCCACCCGGTAGGCCGCCCCGCGCGTCGCCCCGCCCGGCGCCAGACCCAGCACCAGCCCCGGCCGCTCATAGGTCCCCCGATGGTGCACCGAATAGATGCAGAACGCCCTTCTCCGCCCGTGGAGAACCGCGCCCTTTCGCTCTACAAACGGGAACCCGGGCCGCCACATCAGCGATCCATACCCGAACACCCAACGGCCTTCGCCGCCCGCATCGCTCATTTACGCCGACCTGAGAGAACGCATTTGTCCGAGACCCTGCCCGATCCCGCCCCGCGCCGCAAACGCAGCGGCATCGCCATCCCGTTTATTCTGCTGGCCATCGCCATCGCCGCCTGGACCGGCGGCTGGTGGTGGCTGCGCGGCGAGGCCATGCGGCGGATGGACGAGACCGCCAAGGTGCTCGGCGACAAGGGCTACCGCCTGACCTGGACCGAACGCACGGTCGGCGGCTACCCGTTCCGGCTCGACATCACCCTCAAGGACGCCCAGGTCTCCGAACCCTCCGGCTGGGCCCTGTCGACGCCGCAGATCAAGAGCGAGGCCTTCGTCTACGCCCTGAACCACTGGGTGTTCGTCGCCCCGCAGGGTCTGACCTTCACCCGCCCCGACGGCGGCGCCGTCATCGTCCAGGCCCAGGCCCTGCGCGCCTCGCTGTCGGACCTCGACAAGCGCCCGCCGACCATCGCCATCGAGGGCGCCGGCCTGACCTTCAACCCCGAGGCCGGCGCCAAGCCCTACTTCCTGTCGGCCGCCAGGCAGCTGAACATGCGCATCCTGCCCGGCCCCAACGACCTGGGCGGCGTTCTCCTGCATATCGGCGGGGCCCATATGGCCCTTGAGGGCCTGGCCGCCCGCGCCACCGAGGGCGGCGTCGTCGACATGGACCTCGACCTCACCCTGACCAAGATGTCGGCCCTGGCCGGCGAGGACTGGGAGGGCGCCGCCCGCGCCTGGGCCGCCAAGGGCGGCGTCATCCAGGTCGACAGCGCCTCGATCACCGGCGGCGCGGCCAAGCTTTCCGCCAAGGCCGGAACCCTGACCCCCGACGCCAACGGCCGCCTCAGCGGCGACCTCGACGCCACCCTCGGCGACCTGACCGGCAGCGGCCAGGCCCTGCAGGGCCGCGTCAGCCTCAGTGACGGCAAGGCCCGCATCGGCCCGCTGGAGATCGGGCCCTCGCCCCGCGTCTGGTGACGGATGCGGCAAATTCGGCGCAAGATTCTTGCGCCGCCTGCCGCCTATTGCGTCCCGGGCCGCATGGCTTTAGGCGCAAGGCGTGAATTTTGAGGAACAAATGGGTCGGGACACTCCATCAGCGCCGCTTACCCTGGACGCCGTCCGGGCCCGGATCGACGAGGTCGACGCCGACCTGCTGCGCCTGATCGACGAGCGCGCCTCCCTGGCTGTCGCGGTCGCGCAGGCCAAGAAGGCGGCCGGCGGCGAGTTCAAGTTCGGCCTGCGCCCCGGCCGCGAGGCTCAGGTCATCCGCAAGAAGCTGGCCCGCGAGAACCCCATCGCCGGCCCCGGCCTGGTCGTCCGCATCTGGCGCGAGCTGATCGCCGACAGCCTGTCGCGCCAGGGGCCGTTCAGCGTCACCGTCTGGGGCGGCCGGGCCGAGGCCCAGACCCTGGAGGCCGCCCGCCAGCGCTTCGGCGTCGCCCCGCCGGTGACCATGGTCACCAAGCCCGAGGACGCCCTGGCCGGCGCCCGCCAGCTGGGCGGCGTCGGCGTCCTGGCCCTGACCGGCGATTCCTCCTGGTGGGGCCGGCTGCTGGCCGAGCCCGAAATCCGGGTCTTCGCCACCCTGCCCTGCCTGACCCAATGGGGTCCGACCCGGGCCCTGGCCGTCGCCGCCGTGCCCGTCGAGCCGACCGGCGCCGACCAGACCCTGTGGGTCACCGACGCCGCAGGCAGCAACGCCGCCGTCATCGACGCCCTCAGCCGCGACGGCGTCGCCGCCGCCCCCCTGCTGGAGTCCGGCGGCCTGAAGCTGTTCACCCTGGCCGGCTTCTACCAGAAGGACGACGAGCGCCTCGCCCGCGCCCCCGGCCGACTTTCCGGCGTCATCGGGGCTGCACCCGAGCCGTTCGACGTGTAAGAGGCGGGCCTTCCTGTCTTAAGGATCGCCATGTCCACCGACCGTTTCGCCGCGCCCCGTCCCGTTCCCAAGCCCGGCATCCTCGACATCGCCCCCTACAAGCCCGGCAAGGCCGCGGCCGAAGGCGTGCTCAACCCGATCAAGCTGTCGGCCAACGAGAACATCCTCGGCTGCTCCGACCAGGCCCGCCAGGCCTACGCCGAGGCCGCCGGCAAGCTGAACCTCTACCCCCAGGGCCGCGCCGACATCCTGCGCCACGCCGTCGCCGAGAAGTACGGCCTGGAGCCCGAGCGCCTGCTGTTCGGCTGCGGCTCGGACGAGATCTTCCAGCTGCTGAACCAGACCTTCCTCGAGCCCGGCGACAATATGATCCAGGGCGCCCACGGCTTCGCCGCCTACGCCATCGGGGCACGCGCCTGCCAGGGCGAGGTCAAGTACGTCCCCGAGAAAAACTACACGATCGATGTCGACGCCATGCTGGACGCCGTCGACGAGCGCACCCGCCTGATCTTCCTGGCCAACCCGGCCAACCCGACCGGCACCTGGATCAGCGCCGAGGAGGTCCGCCGCCTGCACGAGGGCCTGCCGCCCTCGGTGGTGCTGGTCCTCGACGGCGCCTACGCCGAGTTCAACACCGATCCGACCTTCGAGGACGGCCTGGGCATGGCCCGCCACGCCGACAACATCGTGGTGACCCGCACCTTCTCCAAGATCCACGGCCTGGCCGCCCTGCGGGTCGGCTGGGGCTACATGCCCGAGGAGATGGCCAGCGCGGTGGACCGCATCCGCCTGCCGTTCAACATCAACATCCCGGCCCAGCTGGCGGCCGTCGCCGCCCTCTCCGACGACGCCTTCATGGCTCGCTCCGTGGCCCTGGTCGAGCAGTGGCGCCCCTGGCTGACCCAGCAGATTTCGGGTCTCGGCCTCAACGTCGTGCCCAGCGCCGCCAACTTCGTGCTCGTCGGCTTCCCCACCGCTCCCGGTAAGACCGCCGTCGAGGCCGAAGCCTTCCTGGCCACCAAGGGCCTCTTGACCCGCGGCGTCGGCAACTACGGCCTGCCCGACCACCTGCGCATCACCATCGGGCTGGAAGAGCACAATCGCGCCGTCGTCGAGGGCCTGGCGGAGTTCATGGGCCAATGACCACCCTGCCTGTCTTCGAGCGCCTGACCGTCATTGGTTGTGGTTTGATCGGCTCCTCGGTCGTCCGCGCCGCCCGCGAGTACAAGGCCGCCGGCCACATCACGGTCGCCGACATCAGCCAGACCGTGCTCGACCGGGTCACGGACCTGGGCATCGCCGACGCCGTCGAGGCCGACCTCGGCAAGGCCGTGATCGACGCCGACCTGGTGATCTTCGCCACCCCCGTGCTGGCCGTCGCCGACGTCATGGCCACCATCGCCCCGCACCTGAAGGCCGGCTCGACCATCTCCGACGTCGGCTCGGTCAAGGGCAGCGTGTCGGAAGCCATGCAGGCGACCGCCCCGGCCGGCGTCCACATCATCCCCGGCCACCCGATCGCCGGCACCGAGCAGTCGGGCCCCGACGCCGGCTTCGCCGAGCTGTTCCAGGACCGCTGGACCATCCTGACCCCCATCGCCGCCCGCCACGATGACGCCTACGCCCTGGCCGTCGCCCGGCTGGCCAGCTTCTGGCGCGCCCTGGGCGCCCAGGTCGAGCAGATGGACGAGCGCCATCACGACCTGGTCCTGGCCGTCACCAGCCACCTGCCCCACCTGATCGCCTACAACATCGTCGGCACCGCCGCCGACCTGGAGGAGGTCACCCAGGCCGAGGTGATGAAGTACTCGGCCGGCGGCTTCCGCGACTTCACCCGCATCGCCGCCTCCGACCCGACCATGTGGCGCGACATCTTCGTGGCCAACCGCGAGGCGGTGCTCGACGTCCTGGGCCGCTTCACCGAAGACCTGCAGGCCCTGTCCCGCGCCATCCGCTGGGGCGAGGCGGAGAAGCTGCACGAGCTGTTCACGAGAACCCGCGAAATCCGCCGCGGCGTCATCGCGCTGGGCCAGGAAAGCCCCGAACCGAACTTCGGCCGGGACCGCGGCAAGCACTGAAAGCGCAGCGCCCTTCTCCCGCTCGTCGGGAGAAGGTGGCCCCCGAAGGGGGTCGGATGATGGCAGCGCCGGCCGTGGACTATTTCCCCGTCACCGCCTTGCGCAAATTGACCAGCACCTTCCCATAATCCGCCTTCATCCCCGCCCGCACCAGATCGGCAGGCAGCTTGATGTCCGCCGCCACCCGGTTCTCGTAGATCACCCGCGTGCCGGTCCCCCGCGCCTCCAGCCGCCACTCGCCGTTCATCGCCTTCAGGTCGCCGCCGGCCTTGCGGAAGGTGATCCGCGTGTAGGGGGTGTAGTCGGCCCTCACCAGGCTGCGGATGGTCGGCACGAAAACGTTGCCCTGGCTGACCTGCTCGCGGACGTCCCAGGTCGCGCCCTTCTCGACCACCCGGCAGACGGTCATGTTGGCGATGACCTTCCGGGCCTGGGCGCAGTCGACCAGCACCGCCCAGACCTGTTGCGGCGAGGCGGCGATGTCGATGGCCCCATGGAGGACGGCGGCCTCGCCGGCCTGGCTGACCACCACCCAGGGCTTGCCGGCCGCCAGCGTCTTCTCGGCCGAGGCCGGCACCGGCGCGGCGGCCGCCATTCCGGCCAGGAGGGCCAGCGATATTCCCAGCGCGATCCGTCGCATGTGTCTCTCCCTGCCCGACCTGACGGTGCAACTACGAACACACACTGCGAACGGATGGAGAAGAGTTCCGATTTGGCGCTTGGCGAAAGTCAGAATCCCGTGTTACCCGCCGCGCCCTCAAGGAGAGACGACCCGTGGCGCACAAAGCCCAACCCATGACCGGCAATATCCCCTCGCTCAGCGCCAAGCTGCGGCGCGAGGATGGTTGCGCATGGGAAGGGACCAACGCTTAAGGCCAGCAAACCTTGAGATCGTACGTAGGAACCCCTCCCGGCCCGGCCTGGAGGGGTTCCTTCGTTTTGGGGGTTCCTCTTTCCAGTCCGCGATGCCGGGAGGGGATGGGAAAGAGAAAGGGAGAAGCCCGATGAGCGGCTTCGAAGCGTTTGAAAGCGATGGGGTCCACATCAAGGCCTGGACCAAGGGCGTGCCGATCGAGGATGCGGCGATGAAGCAGCTGCGCAACGTCGCCAGCCTGCCGTTCATCCATCACCACATGGCGGTGATGCCCGACGTCCACTGGGGCAAGGGCGCGACCGTCGGTTCGGTGATCCCGACCATCGGGGCGATCATCCCGGCGGCGGTGGGGGTCGACATCGGCTGCGGCATGATGGCGGCGCGGACCAGCATCCGGGCCGAGCACCTGCCGGACAACCTGTTCGAGATCCGCAGCCTGATCGAGGCGGCCGTTCCGCACGGCCGGACCGACAACGGCGGGCGCAACGACGTCGGGTCCTGGCAGGTCGATCCGCCGGAAGCGGCCAAGGCCCGGTGGGGCGAGCTCGAGGCCGGCTACAACGCCGTCGTCGACAAGCACCCGAAGGCCGCGCACCCGCGGGGCTTTGGCCACCTGGGGACGCTGGGCACCGGCAACCACTTCATCGAGCTCTGCCTCGATGAGGCGGGCGACGTGTGGGTGATGCTCCACTCCGGCTCGCGGGGGGTGGGAAACAAGTTCGGTTCCTACTTCATCGAGCGGGCCAAGCACGACATGCGGCGGTGGTTCATCAACCTGCCGGACCAGGACCTGGCCTACTTCCCGGAAGGGTCGGAGGGCTTCATCGACTACATCCGGGCCGTCAGCTGGGCCCAGAAGTACGCCCGGGCCAACCGGGAAACGATGATGGAGCAGGTGCTGGGGGTGCTGCGGGGCCTGTTCCCGGATCTGGAAGTGACGCAGGAGGCGGTCAACTGCCACCACAACTACGTCACCAAGGAGCACCACTTCGGCAAGGACGTCTTCATCACCCGCAAGGGCGCGGTGTCGGCGAAGGAGGGTGAGCTGGGGATCATCCCGGGCTCGATGGGCGCCAAATCGTTCATCGTGCGGGGGAAGGGCAACCGCGACAGCTTCTGCACCTGCTCGCACGGCGCCGGCCGGGCGATGAGCCGGGCCGAGGCCAAGCGGCGGTTCACCGTCGAAGACCATGTGGCGGCCACCGCCGGCGTCGAGTGCCGTAAGGACGCCGAGGTGATCGACGAAACGCCGATGGCCTACAAGGACATCGACGCGGTCATGGCAGCCCAGGCCGACCTGGTCGGCATCGTCCACACGCTTAGGCAGGTGGTCTGTGTGAAGGGCTGAAGAGCGCCGTCGGGGGAAACCCCGGCGGCATTTCTCGTTTCAACGCCCCTTCCAGTCGGCCTTCAGGGCCTGCGGGAACTTGTCCTCAATCAGCCGGGCGTTGATCCCGTGCTCCAGCCAGACCTTGGCCGCGCACAGCACGGTGGTGAAGCCGCCGTTGCTGTCCAGGGCCTGGGCGACCACGGACTCGGCATCGCCGTGGAAGCCGCCGTTGGTGACCTCTACAAAGGTCTGGCCGTCATCGAGGGCGGTGAAGGTCATCTCCACCCGCGATAAATTCCCTTGCCCGCCCCAATCGTAGATAATGGACCTGTCCGCTTCGATAGCGCGGACGTGGATGTCGTCGGCGTGGCCGTACATCCGCCATTCCCAGTGAACCGTCTTGCCGGCCTCCAGAACGCCGCTCGACCGATCAAACCAGAACTTCGTCGTCACCGCCGGATCGGCGAAGGCCTCGAAGACCTTCGCCACCGGCGCGCGGATCATCGTTTCCGCCTTCGCCACCGGGTCTTTGGACATCGTTGTTGCTCCTAGGGCATGACCTGCGGCGTCGGCTCGCCGGTTTCGAGCAGGCTCTTCAGCGCCGACAGGATCGCCGGCCAGCCGTTGCTGACGCCCTTGCGCTGGGTGCTGTCGTCCGGGAAGCCGTCGTGGGTGACGGTCAAACGCACGCTGTCCTCGACCGGCTCCAGCAGATAGGTGACGTTGGTCGTCGGCGAGGCGGTTTCGAAGCTGTAGCTCAGCTTGCGGGGCGGATCGCTCTCCAGCACCACGCCCTGGAAGTCGATGCTTCCGTCCGGCGCGGTCAGCACATGCTTCGAGCCGGTCTTCCAGTCGCTTTCCGACCGCCGGCCGAACCAGAACTTCGGCCGCATGTCCGGGTCGGTCAGGGCGTCCCACAGCTTCTGCGGCGTGGTGCGGATGTAGATCACATAGACAAAGGCCGGGTCGCTCATTCGGTGTCCCCTTCTGGGCTCTCGAGTTGGTGTTTGAACGCCACCAGGTCTTTGACCTGGGCCCGCTCGAACTTGCCGATCCAGCGGTCGGCGATCTCCGCGATGGGCACCGGGTTGAGGTAGTGCAGCTTCTCCCGGCCCCGCTTCACGGCGGCCACCAGGCTTGCTTCCTCAAGAATGCCGAGGTGCTTGCTCACCGCCTGGCGGCTCATCGCCAGGCCGTCGCACAGCTCCATCAGCGTCTGTCCGTTGCGCGCGAACAGCCGGTCCAGAAGAGCGCGCCTGCTGGGGTCAGCCAGCGCGCGAAAGACCGCGTCCGTCTCCATCGAGGATCATATTATGCAACCAAATGGTTGCCTGTCAAGCGAGCCCAAAAACCTCCGATCATCCCGACGAAAGTCGGGACCCAGCTGGCAAACTGCTTGTGGGTTCAGCTCTGAAGAGCGCCAGCGCCTGTTCCGCCGGTGGACACTGGGTCCCGACTTTCGTCGGGATGATCGGAAGGCGGGGGTGGGTTCAAATGGGCCTGTTGCCCTGATCCAGCGCGTCCAGCACCGCCTCCGGCCGCCATTCGATGACCTGCAGATAGGCCAGCAGCGCCGCGTCCGGCAGCGTCCTGCCGGCCTCGATCTCGCACAGGGCGTCGGCGTCCAGCCGGAAGGTCCGCGCGAAGGCGTCCTGGGTCAGGCCCGTGCCCCATCGCACCCGCTGCACCATGGCGCGGGCGCAGAAGCTTCCTTCCGGGCGGGCCGACTCATCGATCGGCAGGTCGGGATGGATGGGCGCCATATGCATCGTTTCACTCCGTCTTGCCCCCGACGCAGGGACACCTAGACGGCCAACATCGCCGCAAGACGACCGTTTTAAGTCAAAGACTTGGCGCTTCGTCCTCAGACGGACAGTCAGGGTTTCACGAAGGCAATGATGAGGCCGTCGTAGCCCTTGTCGCCGACGGTCTGCAGCGCCGTGGCGTCCACCCGAGGCTCGGCGGCGATCAGCTGCGCCAGCCGCCGCACGCCTTGCACGGCCGCGTCGCCGTTCTCGTCGATCACCGCCCCGCCGCGCACGACGTTGTCGACGATGATCAGTCCGCCCGGCCGGGTCATCTTCAGGGCCCATCCAAAATAGTCCGCATTGGACGGCTTGTCGGCGTCGATGAACACCAGGTCGAAGGGCGGCCCGCTCTCGGCCTCCAGCACCGGCAGCAGTTCCAGCGCCGGCCCCTGCCGCACCTCGGCGATCTCGCCCAGCCCGGCAAACGCCAGGTTGGCCCGCGCCACCGCCGCATGGTGGGCGTCCAGCTCCAGGGTGACCAACCGACCCCGCTCGCCGAGCGCCCGCGCCAGCCAGATGGTGCTGTATCCGCCCAGCGTCCCGACCTCGAGGATGGCCTTGGCCCCGATCGACCGGGCCAGCAGGTTCAAGAGCTTGCCCTGGTTGGGCGCCACGGCGATCGGCGGCAACCCCTCCGCCCGGCTGTTGGCCAGGGCATGGTCGAGCGCGGCGTCGTTGGCCCCCAGGCTGTCGTTGAAATAGGCGTCGACGGCGGTCCAGAGGGGTTGGGTCATCCGCGCAGGGTAAGACTTCGCCGCCCGCTCGTGAAGCTGCACGGAGCCGCCTCTTGTCGCCGCCGACGCGACATCTATTCTGGCTGGGTGCAACGCCGTCCCGCCCCACTCACGCCCACCTTCCCGCGTCCCCGCGGCTGGGACTATGAGCGCCTGCCCGCCGCCAAAAAGCGGCTGCATCTCCTCGGCTGCGCGGCCAGTCCCGATCATCTGCCTCTGAACGCCGATGCAACGCCGCGCTCCGACGATCCCGACGTGATCTGGCTCGCCGAAAGAGGCTACATCGAACTCTATCGTGATCGCCCGGGAAGCCGAAGCCGGATGACCAAAGCCCGGGCGACGCCCCTGGGAGAATCCGCCCTGTCGCACGGCGGCTTCCGAAGGGCGTTCTAGGTCTTCAAAAACTCCGCCGTCGCCTCGATGGCCTCGACCAGCCCCACCCTCTGGATATCCACCCCTTCCGGCAACCCGGCGAACAGCCGCGTCGGCGAGGCCGGGTCGAGCATGACGAACACCCCCTTGTCGTCGGCCCGCCGGATCAGACGCCCGAAGGCCTGCGCGATCCGGTTCCGCGCCACCGCGTCGTCATAGCCCTTGCCGCCGAACCGCGCCCGCCTGGCCTTGTGCAGGATGTCGGGCCTCGGCCACGGCGCGCGGTCGAAAACCAGCAGCCGCAAGGACCGGCCCGGCACGTCCACGCCGTCTCGCACCGCGTCGGTGCCCAGGAGGCAACTGTCCTCTTCGGCCCGGAAGATATCGACCAGCCCGCCGACCTCGATCGGATCGACATGCTGGGCGTAGAGGGCCAGCCCCTTGTCGGCCAGCGGCGCGGCGATCTTCTCATGCACGGCCCGCAGGCGCCGGATGGCGGTGAACAGCCCCACCCCGCCGCCGCCGGCCGCCAGGAACAGCTCGCGCATCGCCGCCGCCACCTGCCGCGCATCGTCCTTGGCCACATCCGTCACCACGAAGGCCCGCGCCTGGTTGGCGTAGTCGAAGGGCGAGGCCAGGCGGATGGTCTTGGGCCGCTCGGGCAGCCGCGCCCCACCGGTGCGCATCTCGGCCAGGGCGAAGGGATCATCCGACGACGGATCGGTCAGGGTGGCGCTGGTCACCAGCACCCCGTGGGCCGGGGCCAGCACGGCGGCCGTCAGCGGCTCGGTCGGATCGACCCAGTGGCGGCGGCTGGAGGCGTCGACCACCCGGCCATACAGAAAGGTCGCGTCGAACCAGTCGACAAAGTCGGGATCGTCCTCGGCGTCCTCCTCGATGGCCTTCAACATCGAGCGCCAGGCCGGCAGGGTCATCCGCGCGCGCCGGTCCAGGCCGCGCAAGGCCCCCTCGATCCGCGCCCGCTCGCTGGGGCCCAGTTCGTCGGCCTCGTCGTCAAGCAGGTCTTCCAGATGCCGCGCCAGCGCCAGCAGCGGCGCCTCCACCGACGCCAGAGCCGAGGCGGCGTCGGCCGCCGTCTCCCGCACCCGGTCGATGGCCGGCCGGGCCTGGCACTCCATGCCGATGTCCAGGGCCCCGGCGTTGCGCTCGCTGTTGCGGGCCCGCAGCTGTTCCAGCACGGCGGCCAGGAAGTTCTCCACCGGCCCGATCGGATTGATCTCGCCGTTCGGCGGCGCGATCCGCCCCGACCACCCCTCGCCCGGCAGGATCGAGGCCGCCCGGGTGACGTCCTGCAGCGCCCGCTGCGCGTCCTCCCGGTCGCCCAGCACGTCGAGCAGCCGGTGCTCCAGCCCCCTGCCCCGCCGCCCGCGCGACTCCGGCCCGCGGATCCAGCGCCGCAACTCCGCCGCCTCGGCCCCGCTCAGCGCCGCCGAAAAGGCGCTGTCGGCGGCGTCGAACAGATGGTGGCCCTCGTCGAAGACGATGCGCTTCAGCTGCGCCGTCTCGACATCGGCCTTGCTGCCCCGCGCCCGCCGCGCCCCGTCGAAGGCCGCCTGGGTCAGCACCAGCGCATGGTTGGCGATCACCAGGTCGGCCCGGCGGCTGGCCCGGATGGCCTTCTCGACATAGCAGGCGCGGTAGTGGCCACAGGCGGCGTGCACGCACTCGCCGCGCCGATCGACCAGGTTGGCGGGGCTGGCCTGGGCCGACGGGGGAATCGCGAACAGGCTGGGCAGCCAGGCCGGGAAGTCGCCGCCGGTCATGTCGCCGTCCCGCGTCGCCCGCACCCATCGCGCCGCCAGACCCATGCCGATGAGGTCGCCGTTGCCGAGCTGAGCGGTCTGCACCTGCTCCTGGAAGTTCAGCAGGCAGAGGTAGTTCTCCCGCCCCTTGCGCACCACCGCCTTGCGGGCCCGCACGGCCGGGTCCGGGAAGATGGAGGCGCTCTCGCGCTCGATCTGCCGCTGCAGGGCGCGGGTGTAGGTGCTGATCCACACCGCCGGCCCGTTCTCCTCGGCCCACAGCGAGGCCGGGGCCAGGTAGCCCAGGGTCTTGCCGACCCCCGTCCCCGCCTCAGCCAGCACCATGCGCGGCTCGCCCTCCTTGTCGCGCGGCGAGAAGGCGTAGGCGGTCTCGGCGGCGAACACCGCCTGCATCGGCCGCGCCTCGTCCAGCCCCGAGCGTTGCAGCAGCAGGGTCAGCCGCTCCTCGGCTGCCTGCGCCGTCACCGGCCGCGAGCCGGGCTCGCCCGGCGGCGCCTGGTCCTCCCATTCGGAAACCCGCGCCCAGACATCCAGCCCCGATCCGCGCCGCCCAGCCTCGCCGACCGTACGGCTGCGCAGCGCATTGATCACCGCCGGCCCCCAGGCCCAGCCGGCCCGGTCCATGGTCTCGGCCAGGTTCAGCGCCTCCTCGCGCGATGGCCAGGGCGCCGTCTCCAGCTCGCGCAGCATCACCTCGCAGGCCTGGCGCAGGGTGGCGGCCTGCTCCACCGCCCCCTTCGGTTCCGGCAGCCCCAGCGCCTGCGACAGACCCACCGCCGAGGGCGCCGCGAACCTGGCCGGCTTGACGAAGGCGAACAGCTCCAGGGCGTCGAACACCCCGCGCGCCCGCGGCGGCGTGTTCAGCCCCAGCCGCTTGGCGGTCATCCCCGCATGCACCACCAGCACCGGCCCGGCCTCGGCCAGCTCCCGCGCCGCCGGCGGCCTAAGCTCCCGCGCCTCGCTGCCATCGGCCACGGCGCATCGCGGCCCCGGCAGCACGATCAGGGCCGGCGCAAGGTTGAGGCTGGAGGAGACGGCGTTCACCCCATTTCCCTAGTCCGATCCGGCCCGAAACGAAAGGGGAACAAGCGGAAGAGGCCGCCTTGTCGCGGCTTGATCGGCTAAAGGTCGTCCGGGCTGGCGACGAACCGCACCCCGCGCCCGCGATTGGACTCGATGACGAAGGCTCGCAGCGCCCCGCTGCGGGCCAAGGCGGCGGAGATGTCGCCGACGAAGATGACTTCGATCCGGTAGTTTGTGAACTTCTGGATCATCAGCCCGGCCATGCGGCTGGAGAGATCGAGGAAGGCCGGGTCCAGCCGCGCGATCGGGATGGCCACCACGCCGGCCCCGGCCGACAGGGCGTCGCCGATCAGGTCGGTGGCGTCCCGCTCGCTGCCCAGCGGCGGCCCCTCGGCCGCGACCAGCAACACCGCCTCTCCGTCGATCGTCCGCAGGTCCATTCGCGCCCTCCCTGTTGGCGGCATTGTATCACGCCACGGCCCTCTCGAAACAGAACGGGAACATGCTATATCGGCCGGGATGACCGCCGCCGCGCTTCCCGCGCTCCTCCCCGACCGCTTCGAAGCCTGGTTCGCCGGCCGGGGCTGGGCGCCGCGCACCCATCAGCTCGACATGGTCCAGGCCGGCGAGGACGGCGCCCACGCCCTGCTCATCGCCCCGACCGGCGGCGGCAAGACCCTGGCCGGCTTCCTGCCCAGCCTGATCGAACTCAGCCAGCGTCCGCCGCCCAACACCCCGCGCGGCGTCCACACCCTCTACATCTCGCCGCTCAAGGCCCTGGCGGTCGATGTCGAGCGCAACCTGATGACGCCCATCGCCCAGATGGGCCTGACCATTACAGCCGAGTCCCGCACCGGAGACACCGGCGAGGCCCGCAAGCAACGCCAGCGGATCAAGCCGCCGGACATCCTGCTGACCACCCCCGAACAGCTGGCCCTGTTCTGCGCCTGGGAAGGCGCGCGGCGCTATTTCGAAGACCTGCGCTGCGTCATCATCGACGAGATTCACAGCCTCTGGCCCCAGAAGCGCGGCGACCTGCTGGCCCTCGACATCGCCCGCCTGCAGCAGTTCGCGCCGAGCATGCGGCGGGTCGGTCTGTCGGCGACGGTCGACGATCCGGACATGATCCGGCGGTGGCTGTCTCCAGCTCCTCCCCCATCGGGGGAGGTGGCAGCGGCGCAGCCGCTGACGGAGGGGGTCCGCTCCTCAGGCCAGCGGGTACGCCTGATCGAAGCTGAGCCGCCGGTGGTGACCCCCTCCACCACGCCTGCGGCGCGGTCCCCCTCCCCCGATGGGGGAGGAACAGATCCCGCCCAGGCGGTCCGCCTCGTCTGCGGCCCGCCCGGCCCCCTGCCCCAGGTCGAGGTGCTGATCTCCGAGGGCCGCGTGCCCTGGGCCGGTCACACGGCGCAACACGCCATGGCCGACGTCTATGAGGTCATCAAGCGCCACCGCACCTCGCTGATCTTCGTCAACACCCGCTTCCAGGCCGAGTTCGCCTTCCAGGAACTGTGGAAGCTCAACGACGACAGCCTGGCCATCGCCCTGCACCACGGCAGCCTGGCCGCCGAACAGCGCCGCAAGGTCGAGGCGGCCATGGCGCGGGGCGACCTGCGGGCCGTGGTCTGCACCTCGACCCTCGATCTGGGCATCGACTGGGGCGACGTCGACCTGGTCATCCAGCTGGCCGCGCCGAAAGGCGCCTCGCGGATGGTCCAGCGCATCGGCCGCGCCAACCACCGGCTGGACGAGCCGTCGAAAGCCATCTTCGTCCCCGCCAACCGCTTCGAGGTCCTCGAATGCCAGGCGGCCCGCGAGGCCATCGCCGAGAGCGCCTTCGACCCCGAGCCGCCCCGCATCGGCGCCCTCGATGTGCTGGCGCAGCATGTCATGGGCTGCGCCGTCTCCGAGCCCTTCGACCTGCTGGCCTTCTACGACGAGGTCCGCACCGCCGGCCCCTATCGCGACCTGTCCTGGGAAGACTTCGAACAGGTCGTCGAATTCGTCTCCACCGGCGGCTACGCCCTACGCACCTACGACCGCTTCCGCCGCATCGTGCAGGGCCAGGACGGCCTCTGGCGGGTGCGCAACGCCCAGACCGCCCAGCGCCACCGGATGAACGTCGGGGCCATCGTCTCCCCCGCCGTGCTCAACATCCGCCTGGCCGGCCGGCGCGGCACGGTCGGCCGCAAGATCGGCGAGGTCGAGGAGGGCTACCTGGAGATGCTGGAGCCCGGCGACACCTTCATCTTCGCCGGCGGCGTCTGGCGGTTGCAGGGCATCACCTCGACCGACGCCCTGGTCACGCCCGCCCCCAACGACAATCCCAAACTGCCCAGCTGGGGCGGCAGCAAGTTCGCCATCTCCACCTTCCTGGCCGCCAAGGTGCGGCGGATGATGAGCGACCCCGACAGCTGGAAGGCGTTGCCGACCGACGTCTGCGAATGGCTGACCGTGCAGCAGGACAAGTCACTGATCCCGACGCCGCAGCAGATGCTGCTGGAGACCTTCCCGCGCGGCAAACGCCACTTTCTCGTGGTCTATCCGTTCGAGGGACGCCTGGCCCACACCACCCTGGCCATGCTGCTGACCAAGCGGCTGGACCGGCTGCGGGTCGGCCCGCTGGGCTTTGTGGTCAACGACTACGCCATGGCCGTCTGGTCGCTCAAACCCATGGATGACCTCGATTTCGACTCACTGTTCGATCAGGACATGCTCGGAGACGACCTCGAGGCCTGGCTGGACGAGAGCTTCATGATGAAGCGGGCCTTCAAGGGCTGCGCCCTCATCTCGGGCCTCATCGAACGGCGCATGCCGGGGTCGGAGAAGTCCGGACGCCAGGTGACCTTTTCGACCGACCTGATCTACGACGTGCTGCGCCGCCATCAACCCGACCACCTGATGCTGCGCTGCGCCCGCGCCGACGCCGCCAGCGGAATGATCGACGTCGCCCGCGTCGGCCAGATGCTGGCGCGCATCAAGGGCCAGATCCTGCATTCCCGCCTCGACCACCTCTCGCCCTTCGCCGTGCCCATCCTGCTGGAGATCGGCAAGGAGCGGGTCGGCGGCGACACGGCCGACATGATCCTGGCCGAGGCGGCCGAGGACCTGATCGCCGAGGCTCTGTCGTGAACGCCCAGGCCCTGCGCGAGCGCGCCTTCGCCAGCAGTCCTTGCGGCGGCGTCGCCATGGCCATCCACGGCCACCCGGTGGTCATGCGCCCCAGCGGCGCACTCTGGCTGCCGGCCGAACGCATGCTCATCGTCGCCGACCTGCACTTCGAAAAGGGCAGCGCCTACGCGTCACGCGGCCAGCTGCTGCCGCCCTACGACACCGTCGAGACCCTGACCCGCCTGGAAGCCGAGGTCGTCGCCACCGCGCCGGCCACCCTGGTCTTCCTCGGCGACAGCTTCCATGACGGCGACGCCGAGAACCGCCTCGCCCCGCTCGTCGCCGAACGCATCGCCGCCCTCGCCCTCGGCCGGACGCTGGTCTGGGCGGTCGGCAACCACGACGAGGACGGCCCCCGCGCCCTGCCCGGCGACCTCGCCGACGAGATCGCCGTCGGAACCCTCATTCTCCGCCACGAGCCGCAGCAGGGCCACCAGCCCGGCGAGGTCGCCGGCCACCTGCACCCCTGCGCCCGCCTGGTCGGCCGGGGCCGCGCCGTCCGCCGCCGCTGCTTCGCCACCGACGGCGAGCGGGTCATCCTGCCGGCCTTCGGAGCCTATGCCGGCGGTCTCAACATTCGCGACAAGGCCTATGCGGGGATGTTCAGCGCCTCGCCGCTGGCCGTGGCGCTGGGCAAGGACAAGGCGCACCCGCTGAGCTGGGCGATGCTCGGCGGCGATTGAGGAGGGTCGCGGGGATGTCATTGAAGCTAGCCTGCTTCTCACTGCCGAATGGCGAACCGCCAAAGGAGTCCTCGACAGTCTTGCTGAGACCGGCATTTTGAAGAGGATGCCCGGCAAGCCCCGTGACCGACACCGCAAGCGCCACTTAAAAGGACGCGGCTGATCACATGACCAAACACGATACCTTCGGCAGCAAAACTCAAGCTGACAAGTTCGCCGACCTGACCGGCGAGCTAGAGTGCGACGAGAACAAAGCCCGCTTTGGAGAGACGGCGAAGACCGCGGCCAAGGCGCCGCGCCGCCCATTGGTGAGCACCCGACGTGAGTGAGACGTTACGGCGATATCAGATCACCTGCTTCACCGAGTATGAGACGATGGACGTGGAGGCATTCGCCTTCGATGACGACCATGCGAAGAGCAAGGCTCGACGCTATGGCAGCCTGCAGCACATGAAGGGTCTTCCGGCCGTGATCATCACGGACGTCCATTGTGGTGACGAAGGCGGGTCGCGGTGTGTAGGTACGTGGGAGTACTGGCTCAAAGGGCCGCGAAAAGGCCGCCACTACTGGCACGATGGGCGATGGGCGGCCCGCCCGGACACTTCAACCCCAGCAGTGCTCCGGGCCTTCGGTTTGCAGGGTAAATAGTCGCCGAATATGTCTAGACATATTCATCTTCAGGCACGGCGGACACATTGAATCGCCGCCAGCGCCGACCCTCGGGGCCTGCGCCAAGGGCTTGCGGCGATTCAATGTGTTCCTTCTCCTCCTCGGCGCGTAGACGGGCCCACTCACCGGGACATCAACATTTCCCGCGCCGGCGCCCACGCCGTGTCAACGCCGGCGCCAACCTTCACAGCCCTGGCCGCTACCAAAAAGTCACGAAACATCAGAGGCTTGCCGCAAAGCATCCTCTTCCCCGCCCCGGACCTTGGTATAATCGTTGACCGCTTCGATAGGCGGTCTCGAAGGCGCCGATGGAGCTACTGCGCGTAGATCGCCAGGCTGGCGGAGCTCTGGGCGTCCATCTGGCCGGTGACCGGCAGGCCCTTGTCCTTCTGGTAGGCCTTGAGCGCGCCTTCCAGGGCGGGCGAGGCCCGGCCGTCCTGCGGGCCCTGGTAGTAGCCGAGCCGCGACAGGGCCCGTTGGGCTTGAGCCGCGGAACTGACGGCCGGGGCGGCGGCCAGTTTGGCCGAGGGGTTGGGCGCGGCGGCGCGGTAGCCTACGGCGGCGCGCTCGGCGCCGGTGCGGGCCTGGGGCGACAGCTCGCCCTTGATGCGTTCGGCGCTGGACTTGGCTTCGGAGTCGCCGGCCCGGCCGGCGATCAGGAACCACTTGTAGGCTTCGGCCCCGTTCTGGGCGACGCCGAGGCCTTCCTCGTAGAGCTTGCCGAGGTTGTACTGGCTGTCGGTCAGGCCCAGGTCGGCGGCCCGGCGGAACCACTGGGCGGCGGTGGTCCGGTTCTTCGCCCCGCCCGTGCCCTCGAAGTAGTAGAGGCCGAGGTTGTGCATGGCCTTGCGGTCGCCGCCCTCGGCGGCCCGTTCCGTCCAGCGGCGGGCTTCGGCCGCGTCCTTGGCCACCCCGCCCTCGCCGTTCTCATAGAGCTTGGCGAGGTAGAACTGGGCCGGGGCATAGCCCTGGTTGGCCGACTTGCGCAGGTCGTTGAGACCGCCTGGCTGGCGGGCCTCGACCCGGCGCACGGCGTCGCCGAACAGCGCCGCGGCCGTTACCGGCGCACCGGCCGGCGGCGTGGCCGTCGGCGTCGCGGCCGGCGGCGTCACGGTGGCGTCGGCGAGGTCAGGCGCGACAGCCAGGGCGACCCTCGGTCCGACGGTCAGCGCCGGGGTGGTGTCGGCCTCGGCGGTCAGGATTTCCTGACTGTCCGCCTGCTTGATCTGCAGACCCCGGGCGATGCGCTCGCCCATGGTTCCATCGCCACCGCCGTTGAGGATCACATAGCCGGTGGCGGCCGCACCGCCGAAGGCCAGGACGCCGGTGATGGCCATGGTGGTCATCAGGGTCGAGCTGGCCTGTTTTTTGGGAGCCTTGGCGCGGCCCCCGAACAGACCCTTGCGGGTGGGCTTGGCGGCGCGCGGCTCGGAGGTCGCCCCGACGGCGTTGCGGGCGGCGGCGCGGGCCTGCTCGATGACTTCGCGGGTGCTCAGCGGTCGGCCGGGGTCGGCGTCGAACACCGGGGCCGGCGTGGTCTCGAATTCGAGGCCTTCATTCTGGTCGTCCAGCGCGACGAACGCGTCGGCGGCGTCGAAGTCGGCGTCCGAGAAGGCAGCGGGGCCGGTTTCGCGGACCGGGAAGTCGTCGTCGAAGCCGGGCTCGGCGGGACCCGGCGAGAAACCGCCGAAGCTCGGCGATTCAAAGGTGCGGGGCGCGAAGGCGTCCTCGGGGATGGCCTGGCCGCGGGTCGGGAAGGGATCGGGCGCGAACGGGTCCATGCCGGCCGGCTCGTTGCGGCGCACCGGCTGGGCCGGAGCCGGCGCAGGAGCGGCGGCGACGCTGTCGGCGATCCGGCGCGTGGCGCTGGTCATCGAGGCGTCGATCTTCTCGCGCGCCTCCTCCAGCAGCCGGGCGGTGCGCTCCTCGCTCTGGCGGATGCGTTCGGCCAGGTCGGTGGAGACCCGCTCCTGACGCTGGCTGATCCGCTCGGTGACCCGGGCGACCTGTTCGCCAACGTCGTCGATGGCCTGGGCGCTGCGGCGCTCACTGTTGGCGATGCGCTCGCTCAGCCGCTCGGTGATGCGGGCGATCTCGACGCCGAGGCGTTCCAGCGCCTGGGCCGAACTGCCGTCCGTGTGGGCCAGCCGTTGCTCGACCAACCCAGCGATCCTCGAAACTTCGCCGCCGACGTGTTCGACCGCCTGGGCGCTGCGGCCCTCGACCGTCTGCACCCGGCGGCTGAGGTTGTCGGCCATGTTGACCATCTCCCGGCCCATCCGCTCGATCGCCGCGGCCGAGCGCTGCTCGGCGGCATGGACGTGGGCGGTCATCTCGGAAAGCTTCTGCTCGACGCGGCCGAAACCGCCGTCGGAGGCGCGGCGCAGGCTCTCGGCCATCTCCTGGCGCACCTGCTCCAGCCGCGAATTGAGGCTGTGCGACAGGGTCTGCAGGGCGGCGGTGTTGTCGGCCCCCTCCATCTTGCGCAGGCGGCCGTCCAGCTTGACGAAGCTGTAGCCGAGGTCGCGGATGGCCTCGTTGGTCTGGGTCTCGGCCGCTTCCAGCCGGCCCAGCACCCGGGCGGCCACCTCGTCGGCCAGGGCGGCGGCGTCAGGGGCCTGGCCGCCGGATTCGAGGGCGGCGACCTTGGCTTCCAGGGCGGCGATGGCCTCGCGGCTGCGGGCCTCGGTGTCGTAGACAGCGCTGGCCACCTTGCCGACCGAGCCCTCCAGGGCCCGCAGGGCTTCGGCCGAACGCGGCCCGGTGGACTCTGCCTCGATACGGCGCAGGCGCTCGACGGCGCGGGCCTGTTCGGTGCGGATCTCGTCGACCGCGCCCTCGAAGCGGGCGGCGACCGAGATCTGTTCGCGCTCCGCCCCTTCCAGGCGGCTGAGCGCCCCGCGCACCGACTGGTCGATGCCGGTGATGGCCAGGGTCGAGCGCTGCTCGGCCGCCTCGATGCGGCTGGTCAGCCGCTCGATCGCCTCGGTCACCTTGCCGACCTCGTCGGCCGGGTGGTGCACGGCCTCAAGTCGGGCCGGGGCGTCCGGGCGCGGATGGGGGATGACGGAGGGATCGGCGATCTCAGGCTCGCCCTCGGGCGCCTCGCCCTCGACGATCATGTGATTCAGCCATTCGCCGAGCGTCATGCCGGAGCGGCGCGCGAGATCCTTTGCGATCTCCCTCGCCTTGGGGTCGATACCCTTAACGCTCCAGGGCGCCCCCGCCGTCATTCGAATCGTTCTCCCGGCACTTGGCTTCGGACGCTAGCCAGCGAGCCCTTGTGTGTAAACGCGAGGTTAACGCTATATCTTGCGTTGCCCCCGATAACCTGTGGACGGATGGACGCACCACCCGTTTCGGGGCGAACTTCGCGCTCACCATGGTTAACAAGACCTTTCCAAACCCAGTGCTGTGGCCTTCAAACCCCGCCCCGCGCTGAAACATCGCGGGCCTCTTGCGTCCGCGGCCGGAGGGTTCCATCTGGGCTCCATGCCGATGACCCTGACCCTCATCCTCCTGGCGACCCTGGCCGGCCTGACCCTGTTCGCCGGCTGGCGCGGGTCGTTGCCGCCCAACCTGGTCAAGGGCCCCCGGATGATCCCCTGGCGGCCGCTGATGGTCTGTTTCGCCGCCGGCACGGCGATGATGGGCGTCCACCTGGCCGCCCTGCTCGGCTTCGCGATGACGCGCTAGGCGTCCTTCTTCGGCCGCCCCATCATCCCGGCCACGCCGCCCGACGACAGCAGGCCGATGTCGGCCAGCAGGAAGGGAACCTGCCACTTGTGCGGACAGGCCATGTAGCGCGGCCGCCAGAGCGGGTCGTACTTGTCCTTGTAGCGGCGCACGCCCCGGAAATTGTAGAAGTCCTCGCCCCGCTCGAAGAGCAGCCGGCCGACCCGGCTGAGGATCGGGGCCAGCGGGCGGTCCTCCAGCCCGGCCAGCGGCGCGACCCCGAAGTCGAAGGCCAGGTAGCCCTGCTCGCGGCCCCAGGACAGCAGCTCGACGAACAGGAAGTCCATGATGTTCTTCGGCGCCTCGGCCCCGTAGCGCATCAGGTCCATCGACAGGCTGGACTTGGACGCCGTCGGCCACAGGGTGGCGAAGGCGACGATCTGGCCATCGACGCGGACCAGGGCGACGGGAAACTCGGCGACGTAGCGGGGGATGAAGCCGCCCAGGCTGAAGGCCTTCTCACCGCCGGTGTGTTCGGCCAGCCAGGCGTCGGAGATGCGCTGCAGCTCGTCCATCGGCGCCGCGCCGGGCGGCGCGACCTCGAAGGTGGCGCCCGCCTCGCCGGCCTTGCGCCAGTTGCGGCGCAGCACCTCGCGGCGGCGCCCCGCCAGAGAGAAGTCGGCCAGCGGCAGGCGGGCGCTCTCGCCGGTCTTCTGGATGAAGAAGCCGAGCTCGACCACATCGACCAGGTCCTCGGGCTCCAGGGCGTAGACGCAGGGCCGCGCGGCGTGGGCGTCGGCCATCTCGCGGAAGCGCCAGAACAGCTCCATATGCTCGTCGCGGCGGCCGACCGGCGGGCCCATGGCCACCCAGCTGCGGCCCCGCACCCCGAACATCAGGAAGGTCTCGCCGCTGGCGGAGAACAGGAACCGCTTGTCGCCGAGCAGGGCCAGGTTGGACTCCGCCTCGGCGCTCTCGGCGTTGGCCAGGATGGCGCGCACCCGGGCGAAGTCCGGATCGTCCTCGCCGGCCACGGCGGGCGTGGCCGGGGTGGCGAACAGCCGCCAGACGCCGACGGCCAGGAGCAGGATTCCGGCCCCGACCGAGCTGCGGATGGCCCGTTCGGCGTCGGCGTCGAACATCACCCGCCAGACCTGGCGGTCGCCGTACTGGGCGTTGCTGAACGACCACCAGCCCAGCAATCCGGCCCCGATCACCGCCGCGGCAGCCGAGAACAGCCAGCCGGGGGTGATCTCCATGCGGCTGAGCCGGGCGGTGCGGGTGAAGGCGGCGCGGAACGGCGCGACCATCAGCAGCAGCAGGACCAGGATGCCGGTCTCTTCGAGGTTGATCCCCTTCAGCGGGGCCAGCGCCGCCGCCACCGCCAGGCAGGCCACCGCCGCCGCCCAGGCCGCCCCCAGCCGGGCGCGCAGGCCGAAGGCCAGCAGGATCAGGAAGATGCCGAGCAGCGAGGAGGCGAAGTGGCTGGCGTCGATGACCGCCGGCTCGCTCATCCGCAACAGGAAGCTGAGGCGCTCGGGATCGGTCGGCGTCGCGCCGGAGGCCAACAGCAGCCAGCCGCCAAACAGCGCCGCCGCCGCCGACAGAGTCGGCGCGATCGCGAGGGCGGCGGTTCGGAGCTCGGAGGTGCGCATCGACTGCGCAGGCTTAGCGGGAGTTGCCGTGCGCCGCCAGACGCCGGGGGCCCTGCAGCGCCTGCGACAGGCCGAGCGCGAGCAGAAGGGTGACCAGGCCCGTCAGCACGCAAAAGGGAACCCACACCGCCAGACTTCCCCACCCACCCAGCGTCTGGATCCGGGTCAGGGCCAGCTGCGGCAGGGGCATGACCACGGCGGCCGCCAGGACCAGGCCCGCGGCCAACAGCCACCGCCGACGGCGCTCGCCCCGCAGATCGCGTCGCAGGGCATCCTGGATGCCGGCGGTGAAGGCCGGGTCGGCGGGTGGTTCGTCGTCCATCAGTTTCTGGGCGAGCCAGGCATCGGTCATGGTTCCGTCCTCCAGGGGGCGAGGCGCTTGCGCAGCTGGGCGGTGGCGCGGGCGAGGTGCGACTTGACGGTGCCGATGGGCATGCCGGTCTCGGCGGCGATTTCGCCGTGGCTCAGGCCCTCGCCGTGGTGCAGCAGCACGCAGGCGCGGGCCGGGAAGCTCAGCTGGAGCAGGGCGGCCTCCAGGTCCAGCCGCTGTTCCGAGGCCGGCGTGTGGGCGCCGGCGAGATCATCCGCCAGCGGCGATATCGCCGGTCCCGCCCGCCGGGCGGCGTCCATGGCCAGGTTGAAGCCGATGCGGCGCAGCCAGCCGCCAAAGGCGGCCGCGTCGCGCAGAGCCGCCAGATTCCGCCAGGCCTTGAGAAAGGTCGCCTGGGTCAGGTCGTCGGCCAGGGCGGCGTCGCCGCTGGCCCGGCGCAGGAACTGGCGCAGCCGGGGCTGGTGGCGGGCGACCAGGGCTTCGAAGGCGGCCGTGTCGCCGGCCACGGCCAGCAGGACCAGCCGCGCCTCATCCGCCGGATCGGGGCCGCTCAGGGGACTGGCTCTTTCCATTCCCGGCGCAGCCAGACCCCAGTGGCCAGCAGTCCCCCGCCGACAAAGGCCACGAAGAGGGCGATGGCCAGCAGCGGCGCCAGCGACTCCGGCTCATGGAAGCCGAGCACCCCGGCGAAGGCGGCCAGGCCGACGGCGACGAACAGCACCACGATGCCCAGGGCGATCAGGCGCACCGCCCAGGGCATGCTGGCCGCCCGCTTCAGCCGCTCGATGGTCGGCGGATCCAGCGGCACGCCCCGGTCGATGGCCTGGCGCAGGGTGCGCTCGGTTTCCAACCGGCCGAAGTGACTCGCCAGGGTCACGCAGACCACCACCAGCGCCAGGAAGCCCCAGACCATCGCCAGACCCATGCCCATCTCCCACATGCCGCGCCACGGACCCTAGACGCTTCCAGGACGCCCCGTGGAGGCGCCCTCGAAAAAAGATATCCGCCCTGCCTCCAGCCGCCCTCGACGCCTCGTCCAACCGCCGAAAGCAAGGACGCGTCATGACCCAACCCTCCCATCTCAACCGCCGGCAGGCCGGGCTTCTGGCCCTGCTGGCGCCCCTGTCCGGCGCGGCGGCCGTTCCCTCGGCCTCGGCCATCGACCAGCTGGCCGCCAAGCGCGGCTTCAGCGGCGCCCTGCTGGTCCGGCATGGGGGCCGCGCCCTGCACCGCGCCGCCTACGGCCAGTCCAACCGGCCGTTCGCGGTCGCCGCCTCGCCGGACCACCGCTACAGGATCGCCTCGATCACCAAGCTGTTCACCGCCGTGCTGATCCTGCGGCTGCGGGACAGTGGCCACCTCGATCTGGCCGCGCCGGTCTCCCGCTATCTGCCGAAGTACGCCGGCAACGGGGCCGAGGCCGTGCCGATCCGCAACCTGCTCAACCACACCTCGGGCCTGGCCAACACCAACACCGTCGAAAGCTACGAACAGGCGCTGCGCGAGGGCATGCCGATCTTCCAGCAGCCTCGATCGAGCCAGGCCCTGGTCGAGACCTTCGCCAGCGGTCCGCTGGTCCGGCCGACCGGCGCGGCGTTTGACTACAACAACGGCGACTACTTCGTGCTCGGCAAGGTCATCGAGGCCCTGTGCGGCAAGAGCTATGAGGCGGCCCTGGCCGACCTGCTGGCGCCGCTTGGCCTCAAGGCCACCGGGCTGGCGGCGCATGACCGGATCATCCCGGCCCTGGCCGACAGCTATTTCCAGCCCGAGCCCGGCGCGGCCCTGGTCGGTGAGCTGCCGTTCTACATCGAGAACCTCTACGCCGCCGGGGCCATGTATTCGACGGTCGACGACCTGGCCGCCTTCGCGGAGGCCCTCTACGGCGGCCGGCTGCTCAGCCCCGGCTCGCTGGACCTGATGCTGACGCCGGGTCTGGACGACTATGGCCTCGGCCAGTGGATCCGCACCCTGAAGGTCGCCGGCCAGAAGCTGCGCACAGCCGAGCGCTATGGCAGCCTGATGGGCGTCAACACCCTGCTGTTCCGCGTGCTGGAGGCCAAGCTGACGGTGGTCGCGCTGGGCAACACCAACACCGCCCCGGTCGGCGACCTGGCGGCGGATGTCGCCCTGGCGGTGCTCGGCTAGTCCTGGAAGACCGGCGCCCGCTTTTCCATGTTGGCCATCACCGCCTCGATGTTGCCGGGCGAGCCGATCAGGGCCCCCTGCTCGACGCTCTCCTCCAGCAGGATGGCCTGCTGGTCGCCGTCGGCCATCAGGTTCATCAGCCGCTTGCCGGCCCGGATGGCGGCCGGGTTCTTGCCGGCGATCTCACGCGCCGCCGCCAGCGCCTCGGCAAGCGGATCGGCGCAGACGCGGGTGGCGATGCCCAGGCCATAGGCCTCCTCGCCGGTGAAGATGCGGCCGGTGTAGGTCAGGTCGCGGGCGATATCGTCGCGCACCAGGCCGCGCAGCAGGGCGACGCCGGCCATGTCGGGGATCAGGCCCCACTTGATCTCCAGCACGGCCATCCTGGTATCCGGGGCCACGAACCGCATGTCGGCCCCCAGGGTCAGCTGGAAACCGCCGCCCAGCGCCACGCCATGCACGGCGGCGATCACCGGCACGGGGATGTCGCGCCAGACCATCACCGCATTCTGGGCCCGGTTGGCGCCGCTGGCCGTGCGCGGGGTGTCGACCAGGCCGGCGCCGCCGCTGCGCTCGCCGGACGCCATCTTGCCGAAATTGCCCATGTCCAGCCCGGCGCAGAAGCCCCGCCCCTCGCCCGACAACACCACGGCCCGCACCCCCGCCTCGGTCTTCAGCCGCTCGCCGGTCGCGATCAGGGCGGCGAACATGGCGTCGTCGAGGGCGTTCATCTTGTCGGTCCGGACCATCCGGACGTCGGCGACGCCGTCCTGGATGTCGACGGTCACGCGGTCGGTCATGGTGTTTCTCCCGGAGCTTGGCGCGATCCTGACAGAGGCGCCGTTAGGGTCAGCAAGAGGCTTTTCCAGTTCTACCGCTTCACCGCCAGCCAGATCACGTGGCTGGCCTTGCGGCGGCCGGGGCCGGCCTTGACCTTCAGCTCCTCGACCGCGAAGCCGGCGGCCCGCACCCGTTTGCTGAACGGCGCGTGCGGGGCCGAGGACCAGACGGCCAGCACGCCGCCGGGGGTCAGGGCCTGGCGGGCGGCGGCCAGGCCGGCGGTGTCGTAGAGGCTGTCATTGGCGCGACGGGTCAGGCCCTCGGGACCGTTGTCGACGTCGAGCAGGATGGCGTCCCAAACGCCCTCCCCCGCGATCTGCCGGCGCACGTCGCCGACGGCGATACTCACGCGGGGATCGTCCAGGCTGTCCTCATGCACCGCCGCCATCGGGCCCCGGGCCCAGTCGACGACCTCGGGAACCAGCTCGCCGACGACGATGCGGGCGTCCTTGGGATAGGCCGCCAGGGCCGCCCGCAGGGTGAAGCCCATGCCCAGGCCGCCGATCAGCACCCGCGGCGCCGCCCGGCCGGCCAAGCGCTCGGCGGTCAGCTGGGCCAGGGCCTGCTCCGAGCCGCTCAGGCGGCTGTTCATCAGCTCGATGCCGCCCTCGGTCATGATCGAAAACTCCTGGCCACGCTGCATCAGGCGCAGGGTTCCGCCGCCGCCGGGCATGGTCGCGGTGGAGAGGTGAAGCCAGGGGATCATGGGCTCGGTATAGGGGCGGCGGAGGCATCCGAAAAGCGCCGCGGACGGGGCAATTTTCGGCAAGATTTCGGGGCGCCCGACAAGTCGTTCGGCAATATTCCTTGCTTTTAGGCCCTGAAAAACGCACCCTACAGGCTCGCACATCGGCCCAGCTCTTCGGATCGGTGACCTTCAAACGACTTTGCGACGCCCGCTGGCCCCCACGGCTTTTCTGGCGCGTTGTGAACATGGCGTGAGGTTTTTTCCTCCGTCGCTGCCCCCGCTCCTCTTCAAGGACCCTGATGAAAAACGCCCTGGGCGATACGTTCGCCGACCGCCAGAAGACCGCCGCCGACGCCAAGGCCGCCCTGCTCGCCCGCTTCAAGCCCAAGCCCACCGTCACCGACCCTGCCCTGAAACCCCGCGCCGAAAAGAAGGCCGAGGAACTGGCCCGGGTGCGCGAGGCCCGCGAAGCCGAAAAGGCCGCCCGCAAGCAGGCCCAGGCTGACGCCGCCGCCGCCACCGAAGCGGCCCGCGCCGCCGACGAAGCCGCCGCCCTCGACGCCAAGCGCGGCGAACGCAAGGAACGCAAGGCCCTGACCAAGGCCGAGGCCCAGGCCGCCCGCGACGCCAAGTACGCGGCCCGCAAGGCGCGGCGCTAGGCCGCCAGGCCTGCATAAGAAGTTCACTTGGCCTCCCCTTGCCCGGCTGCTACTGCCGGGTAATTGGGGGCGAATGATCGCCCCCGGTTGTGCTTTTCTTCGGCCTGGGGGGCCTTCATGCGTACCAACAGCTTCAAGACCATTCTGCTCGCCTGCGCCTTGACGCTTGGCGGCGCGAGCCTGAGCGCCTGCGTGACCGTCACGCCGGTCAACGTGCCGCTGGCCGCCGCCGCCCGCGACGCCATCCCCTCGACCGAGGTCGTGGCGCCGGTCAAGCAGAGCGAAATCTACGTCTACATCGCGCCGGTCAGCGCCGGCGGCCAGGGCGGCATGATCGGCGCGCTGGTCGCCGCCGGCATCGACGCCGCCAACACCCAGGCCGCCCAGGAAGCGGTCAAGCCGGCCCGCGACGCCATCGTCGACTACGACTTCGACGGCGTGCTGAAGGCCGATCTGCAGAAGTCGCTGTCGCAGGTCAGCTTCCTGAAGGTCGAGGGCGTGCGGGTCAGCAAGGACGTCTTCCGTCCCGGCATCGACAACGCCATCACCGGCTCCAAGTCGGGCGCCGTGTTGATGACCGTCGCCGACTACCAGTTCTCCAGCGACGCCGCCTCGGTGACCGTCACCCTGAACGCCGACCTGTTCGCCAACAGCGCCGCGCTGAACGCCTTCAAGCCGGCCAAGGGCGGCAACGCCAAGTTCGCCTACTTCCCGGGCAACGCCCTGTACCGCAACACCTTCACCTATGTGACCATGCTGCCGGGCGCGACCGGCAAGCGCGAGACCAACATCGCCATGTGGTCGGCCAACAACGGCAAGGCCATCCGCGAAGCCCTAGACGTCGGCTCCGCCGCCGTGGCCGGCAAGCTGGCCATGGACATCCAGCGCGCGCCGCCGCCGGTCGCCGCCAAGTAGGACCAGCGATTGGCCAGGGACCTGCCGGTTCCTGGCCATTCTTCCTTATCGGACCGCGACCAGGGCGTGGCGCCCCTCCAAGGCCCCCGCCCCGTCCCGACGGAGCCCCAAGATGACCCACCGTTCCGCCTTCATCGCCGGACCGCTCGCGCTGCTGCTTGGCCTGTCGGCCCCGGCCGGCGTCGCCCTTTCCGCCCCGGCCGTTCCCCTCGACATGACCGCCGCCGTGGGCCCGCCGGCCCCGACACCGCCCAAGCCCGGCAAGATCCCTCCCTGCCGTCTGCACATCGCCGGCGTCGCCGACAAGCGGTCGGACACCACCACCATGGGCTACATGGGCATGGGCACGGTGCTGTCCTCGGACGCCCCCGGCTGGGTGAAGTCGGGCCTGGTCACCCTGCAGGGCGACGCCCGCTGGTCGCTGGTCGACACGGCCGCCGAAGCCGACCTGATCCTCGATGTCGAGATCCTCAAGAGCTACGTCTTCGCCGTCAGCACCAGCAAGGCGGCCAGCGTCGTCTTCCGCATCCGTTACCGCTATGCGGGCGGCCCGCTGGGCGAGAACATCTACCGGGGCGGCAAGGAAGCCATCAACTGGGTGGGCGGCAAGGGCGAGACGGCCGGGCTGCTGAACCAGGCGCTGATGGAGGCGGTGGACCTGACCAAGGCGGACCTGGCCAAGGGCTGTTCGGCGGCGAAGAAGGCGGCCTAGCGCCGATGGCCGGCGGCAGGATCGGCGCGGCGATCGGCCTCGTGCTTGCGCTGGCGCTCGCGCCAGCCGGCGAGGCGGCGCCCAAGGGGGTCGGCAAACCCCTCAAGGGCCTGCCGTTCTCCGAATTCCACACCCGCGACCGGCTCGGCCGCGATATCCGCTACTTCCTCAGCCCGGGTGAGCCCGGCGCGCCGCTGCTGCTGCTCATCCAGGGCTCCGGCTGCCAGCCGGCCTTCATCGACGACGGCCGAGGCAACTGGGGCAGCACCGTGTACGGCGCCCTGCGGATCGCGGGGAAGCAGCGCTTCACCGTGGTCGTCGTCGACAAGCCCTTCGCCAACAGGTCTCCCGGCGCCTGGAGCGGCACGGCGACCGATTGCGGCGCCGACTTCAACCGCGAGTTCACCGCCGAGCGCTGGCTGGCGGCCTTGCAGGCGGCGATGCGCGCCGCCCAGGCCAACGCCCCCGCGGCCGGCGGCCGGCGTGTCGTCTTCGGCATGTCCGAGGGCGCGGTGATGGCGGCCATGCTGGCCGGCCGTGATCGCCAGGTCACCGATGTCGTCGCCATGGGCGCGACCGGAACCACCCAGCTGTTCGACTTCATCGCCCTGACCTACCGCGAGCCGGCCATCCAGCGCGCCGGGGCGCTGGCCGAACTCGAGGCCCAGGTCCGGGCGATCAACGGACGTCCGGACAGCATCGACGACCTCGCCTGGGGCCACCCCTACCGCCGCTGGTCATCCTTCCTGCGGGTCTCGACGGCGGACGAGCTGATGCGCAGCGCCGCGCGGGTCTATCTGCTCAGCGGGGACGCGGACCAGAGCGTGCCGATCCTGTCGACGGAGGTCGCCTACGCCACCCTGCTGGCTCACGGCCGCGATGTGACCCTGCGGCGGGTTCCGGGCGCCGATCACTTCCTGCAAACGCCGGGCGGTGATCCGAACCAGACAGGCCTGGAGTTCGACCGGGCCGTCGACTGGATCGCGGTGGCGTCAAACCGTTAGGCCGGCGGCGCCGGGTCCAGCGCATTCTCCCGCGTGAACCATGCCGTGACCCGCATGCCCTCGCCCGGCGCGGTCTCGATCTCCACCCGCGCCTTGGCGTTCTGGCGCAGGGACTGGACGATCAGGTTGCTCAGCTTGCCCTTGCGCGGCCAGACCACGCCCTCGGCCAGCCCCACCCCGTCGTCGGCCACCACCACCCGGCAGCCGCTCTCCTCGACCAGGCATTTCAAGGTAATGGTCCCGCCCGTCCGCCCCTCGAAGGCGTGCTTGAGGGCGTTGGTCAGCAGCTCGTTGACCACCAGCCCGGTCGGCATGGCGACATTGATCGACACCGGCCAGGTGTCGACCTGCAGGTTCAGGTGGATGCCCTCCACCGCGTGAGCCTGCATCACCGAGGCGGCGATGCCGGACAGATAGGTGCCAAGATCGATGGTGTCGTCGGCGTCCTCGCCCGACAGCGAGCGGTAGAGCAGCCCCATGGCCTCGATCCGCCCGGCCAGCCGGTCGAAACGGTCGTCGTGCGGCGCCCCGTCCGTGGCCTCCGAGACGTTGCGCGCCTCGATGCGGATCAGGGCGGTGATCATCTGCAGGTTATTGGCCACCCGGTGCTGCAGCTCGCGCAGCAGGGTGTCCTTCTCCTTGATCCGCATCTCGTAGGCGGTGAGGTCGACCTCGCCGCGCCCGTCGGCGCTGACCAGGGCGATCAGCCGGAACACCGCCTCGCCGCCCTCGTCCTCGATCAGGTTGCTCCAGACGTCGACCGACGCGGCCGCCCCGCCCGGCTCGAAGGCGAACACGCCGATGTACTCGCTCTCCTCGGTGACCGCCTTGGCCAGCGGGCGGGCGTCCCGCGTGGCGGCCCCCGGCAGCGCCGACCAGGGCCGTCCCTCGAGGCCGGCGGCGGCCAGCCCGGTCAGCCGCTCGAACTCGATGTTGGCGTAACAGATGTGCTCGTCCGGCCGCAGGTTGGACACGGCGATGGCGATCGGCACCTGGTCGAGGAACTGCCGGAAGCGATCGGATTCGAGGACGTGGGCGAGGTCGGGGCTGGCGAGCAGGCCGGTGGGGTCGTCCTGGTCGGTCATGGTGGGGTACGCTTTCGGGAGACGGTGACAGCTGGGGAGACTAGCGCGGGGACAGACGCTGAGCGAGCGCGATCAACCTCTCGCGTTAGCCAGCAGGAGCGCCAGGAAGTCCGTCCGGTCCTCCGCAGGGGCGTCGAGCAGGGATTGGACCGCCCGCTCCGCCGTGGCGACCGCGTCCAGCGCGTCACTGTGGACGAACCGCGCATGGGGGTCGTAGTCCGCCTGATGCCGCAGTTGCTGCAACGCGACAAAGTCGGCCGCGAACGCGCGCAGGTGAGGATCGATGGACTGGCGGCCGAGCTGGCGCTGGAATTTCTCGCCAAGGACCGCCTTGTCCACCTCGATACACAGCCGCCGCATCTGTTCGTGGCCGAACCCGCGATAGAGCAAGGCGAAGCCCGGCCGATCAGCGGCCCCCGCTCCCATGAACCGCTCGGCCGCCGCGCCAAGGACGGCGTGGAAGGCGGCGTAGTAGGCGGTCGAAACGGCCCGGCGCAGTTGTGAGTCGGAAGGCACGGCCACGGAAGCCGGATCGCTGAGCAGCCGGGCGACGTCCAGCAGCTCGGCGGGGTTCAAATGTCCCCCCGCATGGCCCAGTCCTTGGCCAGCAGCAGGCGAACAAAGGGATAGTGTCCGTCACCGCGCGTGATGAGTTCGTCACGGATGCGTTGCGACAGCCGCGTCTTCAGCAGCGAGGCGCGGGCTCGGTGGCGATCATCATCGAAACGGAAGGAGATGAAGTAGGCCGGCCGGTCGCTGAAATCGACGCCGGACCGCACATCGACCTCCTCGACGCCGTCTTTGACGATCTGCCGGGCTGCGGTCAGGCTCAGATCTATGAGGTCGTCGGCGGGCAGGTCCATGTGGGGATTCTGAACGGGGCGTAGCGGACCGTCAACTGCGAGACGATGCGGGCAGGTGCTGGACGATTGGTCGAATCTCGGTGCCTTGGCAGAGCGAAGCCCAACCAACATGATGCATGTTCAAGGTCACCCGAAGGGAAATTCAGAGCGCTTCCATGGACTCAATTCGCCCATTCACAAATGGCATTGCGAGCAGGATGTTCCTAAGCACTGCCGATCAAAACTATATCAGTAGTCGCGCTTCCTTCTTCGAACAGAGAGACTGGGATTTTTGGTGGCTCCTTCTGCACGCTACCGAAAAGTATCTAAAAACAATACTTCTTATGAATGGAAAATCAGCGAAATCTGGCGGACACAATATTATTGAGTTGCTCGCTCTGGTGAGATCCATTGATCCGCGCCTCACCCCACCGAAATTTAAGAAGCCCAAAATTTCAGGAATCGAGTTCTGGCATGACTATCCGGATGAAAAATTTTTCAACCGACTAAATGAGTATGGGAGTGCCAGCAACAGATACGGGACGTACGGGTACACTCTGCTTTTTGATGATCTGTTTAGAGCCGACCAGCTGATTTACTGGGCTCGGCGACATGCGAGACCCCTAATACAGCGTCTCAGTGATGGGCGGGAAATTGATTGGGTCGAGGGCTTGGAAGGCAACCCGGCGCTTTGGCATCTCTACGAAGGCCCTCTGGAAAAGATCGCTGCATTGAAATCCAGCAGCCGCCGACGCTGGCCGCTTTCCAGGTTAAACGCCCCCTTCTTTCCTGATGCGCGCCACACGATTAGGTCTTGGCGCTCGTCCTCTACAAACCCGCCGATTGCTGAGTGGTGCGAACGCCTCGAAAATTCTCAGCCGGCCTCGGATACGCGCCAGACCGCCAAGGCTGTCATCCAATGGGTGATCGATAACATTCAACTCAGTGCGGCCGACCGACAGGAACTAAAAGACCACCTGATCAAGTTCCCCTAGATGACACCCGCCAAACATCCGTTTGAATCCCCTTCCCCCCTCCCCTTCCCCCCGCTAATCTCCCGCCCGAACCGGCCCCCTAACGCCGGACGCAAACCTTCGCGGGAGACCCACGCCATGGCCGACTTCGGCGCCACCGAACTCGAAACCTTCCGCGCGGAGACCCGCGCCTGGTTAGCCGCCAACTACCCGCCGTCGCTGAACGGCCCGGCCGGCGAGGACGACACCCCCTGGGGCGGGCGCAAGGCGAGCTATTCCAACCCCGACATCCAGGTCTGGATGGACCGCATGGCCGAGAAGGGCTGGACGGCGCCGATGTGGCCGAAGGCCTATGGCGGCGGCGGGCTCTCCAAGGAGCAGAACCGCGTGCTCGAAAGCGAGCTGCGGCGGATCAAGGCGCGGCCGGCGCTGGCCAGTTTCGGCATCTGGATGCTGGGGCCGGTGCTGCTGGAGTACGCCACCGAGGACCAGAAGCAGCGGTTCCTGCCCGATATCGTCAAGGGCAAGATCCGCTGGTGCCAGGGCTATTCGGAGCCCGGCGCCGGGTCCGATCTCGCCGGCCTGCAGACCCGCTGTGAGGACCAGGGCGATCACTACCTGATCAATGGCCAGAAGGTGTGGACCTCCTACGCCGACCAGGCCGACTGGATCTTCTGCCTGGTGCGGACCGACACCTCCAAGAAGCACGAGGGCATCAGCTTCATCCTGTTCGACATGACCAGCCCCGGCGTCGAAACCCGGCCGATCAAGCTGATCAGCGGCAGCTCGCCCTTCTGCGAGACCTTCTTCACCGACGTGAAGGTCCCCAAGGCGCAGCTGGTCGGCAAGCTGAACGGCGGCTGGGAGATCGCCAAGCGGCTCCTCCAGTACGAGCGCCAGAACATCTCGGCCGGCGGTTTCGGCGGCGGCGGCGGGCTGGATGTCGTCGACGCGGCCAAGGCCTACGTCGGCATGGACGAGGCCGGGCGGATCGAGGACGCCGACCTGCGCGGCCGCATCGCCAGCCACAAGATGGACCAGGCCTGTTTCGCCCTGACCATCCGCCGGGCCGAGGCCGAGAGCAAACAGGGCGCGGGGCCGAGCGCCGCCACCTCGATCATCAAATACGCCGCCGCCAAGCTGAACCAGGAGCGCACCGAACTGCTGGTCGAGAGCCTGGGCCTGCAGGGGCTGGGCTGGGAAGGCGACGGCTTCTCGGGCGAGGAGCTGGGGAGCATCCGGTCGATGCTGCGGGCCAAGGCCAACTCCATCGAGGGCGGCACCAGCGAGGTGAACCTCAACGTCATCGCCAAGCGGGTGCTTGGGCTGCTGGACCACCAGTAGCGCGATAGCGCCCTTCTCCCGCTCGTCGGGAGAAGGTGGCCCCCGAAGGGGGTCGGATGAGGGCAGCACCAGCGGAAGCCGATGACCATGAACACCAGCGTCAGCAGCAGCACGTCACGCAACGCCTTCCAAGGCCGGTGCTGCCCTCATCCGACCGCTTCGCGGCCACCTTCTCCCGACAGGCGGGAGAAGGAACTCCGTGGGGCCGCCGCATGATCGAATTCTGGTACGAGTTCGCCTCGACCTACAGCTACCCGGCCGCCATGCGGATCGAGGGGCTGGCGGCGGAGGCCGGCGTCGCCGTCGCCTGGCGGCCCTTCCTGCTGGGCCCGCTGCTGCATGAGCACCAAGGCCTGACCGACAGCCCGTTCAACGCCTTCCCGGTCAAGGGCCAGTACATGTGGCGCGACATGGAGCGGGTCTGCAGCCAGCAGGGCCTGCCCCTGACCCACCCCAGCCAGTTCCCGCGCCACTCGTACCTGCCGGCCCGGGTGGCCATCGTCGGCCTCGACGACGGCTGGACGCCGGCCTTCAGCCGCGCCGTTTACCAGGCCAACTTCGTCGCCGACCTCGACATCTCCAAGCCGGAGGTGCTGGAGCCGCTGCTGGCCGAGGTCGGGGCCGCGCCGGGCGCGGTGTTCGACGCCGCCCAGTCCGATGCGACCAAGGCCCGCCTCAAAGAGCATGTCACCCAGGCCCGCGAGCGCGGCCTGTTCGGCTCGCCCAGCTTCCTCACCGCCGACGGCGAGCTCTTCTGGGGCAACGACCGTCTCGAATCCGCCCTTGAGTGGGCCGTGCATCACCGAACGATGGAGACCGCCTGATGGCCGTCCTGAACGAAGAACAGACCATGCTGCGCGACGGGGCCAAGGCCTGGACGCAGACGGAGTCTCCCGTCGGCAAGCTGCGGGCCCTGCGCGACAGCGGCAGCCACCAGCCGTTCGACCCGGCCGCCTGGGCCGAGATGGGGGCCATGGGCTGGGCCGGGGTGATCGTGCCCGAGGACTTCGGCGGCTCGGCCTTCGGCTACCTGTCGCTCGGCCTGATCCTCGAGGAGACCGGCCGCACCCTGACCGCCTCGCCGCTGCTGTCGACGGCGATGATCGGGGCCAGCGCCCTGACCCTCTATGGCTCCGAGGCCCAGAAAGCCGAATGGCTGCCGAAGATCACCGAGGGCGCTGTGGTCACCGCCCTGGCCGTCGATGAGGGCCCGCACCACAACCCGGCCCGCACGGCGCTCACCGCCTCGGGCGGCAAGCTGACCGGCAAGAAGACCTTCGTGGTCGACGGCGACGTCGCCGACCTGTTCATCGTCGCCGCCCGCACCTCGGGCAAGCCCGGCGAGACGGACGGCATCTCACTCTACCTCGTCCCCAAGGGCGCGGCCGGCCTCACCGTGAAGCACCTGGCCCTGGCCGATAGCCGCGGGGCCGCCGAACTCACCTTTGCGGGCACCCCCGGCGAGCTGCTCGGCGAGGAAGGCCAGGGCTGGGCCCCGCTGGAGGCCATCCTCGACCGGGCCCGCATCGGCCTGTCGGCCGAGATGCTGGGCAGCGCCCTGCAGGCCTTCGAGGTCACCCTCGACTACCTGAAGGTCCGCACCCAGTTCGGCCAGGTGATCGGCGCCTTCCAGTCGCTGCAGCACCGGGCGGCCAAGATGTTCACCGACCTGGAGATGGCCCGCTCGGCCATCGAGGCGGCGCTGGAGACCCTGGACGCCGGCGGCGACGCCCGCGCCGCTGCCTCGCTCGCCAAGTGCAAGGCCAGCGAGCTGATCCATCTGGTCAGCAACGAGATGGTCCAGATGCACGGCGGCATCGGCATGACCGACGTCCACGACGCCGGCCTCTACATGAAGCGGGCCCGGGTCACCGAGCAGCTGTTCGGCGGGGCCGGGTTCCACAAGGACCGGTATGCCAAGGTGTTGGGGTTCTAACGGTTCTGCACCCCGCCGGGGCAGGGCAACCGCATACGGCCGGCGGCCAAGACCGGGTCAGCTGCCGTGAGGGGTCCCTTCTCCCCTTGTGGGAGAAGGTGTCGCGAAGCGACGGATGAGGGGTCGATAGGTCTGTAAGCTGCGTCGAGGCGGTGTGGACAAGCTGTGTCGGAGGTCGGTGAGCCCCCTCAACCGGCCCTTCGGGCCACCTTCTCCCACGAGGGGAGAAGGGAGACCAGAGGCGAACTCACAAACGCCAACTTGTGCATTCCACCCCCCTGCCCCGACCATACCCAGGATTCAAAAGTCCTGCCGGCGCCGCGTGTCGCCCAAAGACCGCGTGCCTTCCCTGGCGCAAGCGCCACGGTGGTCGCCGGGTGGTTCCACCCCGGTCGAAACGGCCTCCCAGGCCGACCTCCGATTGGTCTCGCATGGGTCATAATACACTGAAAATACAGCGTATTTTCCAAACCACACCGCTCAATCCGTGCTATAATGGTTCCGCTTCGATAAACCACCCTCCAGCGGCCCCGATCTCTCGAATTCTTCATCCGCGGCAAACCGCTGAGCGATTGCCTGCGTAAGGTTCAGCGACTACCGTTCGCGCAACCATCTGGGGAACCATCATGCGCAAGATCATCGCCACCGTCCTGGCCATCGGGATGACCGCGGCCCTGTCCGCGCCGGCCTACGCCCAGTACGGCGCCAAGCCCGCGCCCAAGGCGGCGACGCCGGAACTGCCGCGCTGCGCCGCGCCCATCGCCACAGTCGCCATCCAGGAGCCGGAAGTGCAATGGTGGCGGTCCTACGGCCTCTCCAACCCCGAGAAGCTGCTGAAGTTGTTCGCCTCGCGCTCCAACTGCCTGCGGGTGGTCGACCGCGGGGCCGGCCTGGCGATGCGCCAGGGCGAGCGCGAGCTGTCGGAATCGGGCGAGCTGCGCCGTGACAGCGGCATCGGCCGCGGCACGGTCAAGGCGGCCGACTACTTCATCATCCCCGACCTGGCCAACGCCGATGAGAACACCGGCGGCGGCAACGTGGCCGGCGTGGCCGGCGGCCTGATCGGCGGCACCGTGGGCGGCATCGTCGGCGGCATCCGCACCAAGAACATCGAAGCCCAGGCGCTGATCACCCTGGTCGACAGCCGCACCACCGAACAGGTCTACGTCGCCGAGGGCACGGCCAAGAAGAAGGACATCTCCTTCAGCGCTGGCGCCGGCGGCGCCGGCCTGGGCGGGCTGATCGGCGCGGTCGGCGGCGGCTACAGCGACACCGACATCGGCAAGATCATCAGCGCCGCCTACTTCAACGCCTTCGTCGACCTGGTCGACTACATCCAGGGCGGCAACGTCGCCGGCGGGGCCGAGGCCAAGGCCAACGCCGGCCCGGTCGCCCAGGTGACCACCGCCGAGGTCAAGCTGCGCAAGGGCCCCTCGCCGCAGGCCGCCATCGTCTACACCCTGCGCCAGGGCGTGCTGGTCTATCCGACCGGGGCCCGCAACGGCGTCTGGATGGAGGTCGATGACGAGAACGGCAACCGGGGCTGGATGAGCAGCGCCTTCGCGAGCCCGCGATGAGGGCTCTGAACGCAAGCCTGACGGCGCTGGTCCTCGGGCTGGCGCTGTGCGGCGGCGCGATCAGCGCCGAGCTCGGCGACGCCCAGAGCGTGGTCGCGGCCGAGGCGGCCTTCGCCAAGCGAGCGGCCGAGATCGGCAATGTCCCGGCCTTCCGGGAGTTCGCCGCGCCGGGCGTGATCATGTTCCTGCCCGAGCCGATCGTCGCCAGCGACTACCTGGCCAAAGCCACCTGGCCGGGCCTGATCGAATGGCGGCCGGACTTCGTGGTGGTGTCGAGCGGCGCCGACCTGGCCTTCGCCTCTGGCCCGTCGCAGTGGACGACCAAGGACGGGGTCGATCCCGGCTACTACCTGACCGTCTGGGCCAGGCAGCCCGATGGCGGCTGGAAGTTCGTGCTCGATCGCGGCACGCCCGGCACGCCGAACCTCTACACGGCCTCGCCGACGCCGCCCGAGACCCATCTGCTGACCGGCGGCGAGCCGTCGGCGGTCACGCCGGCGGGCCTCGAGGCTGTGCTGGCCGACGGCCTGTCGCGCGACACGGCCACGACCATCGCCGCCAGGCTGGACAAGTCGGCCCGGGTGATCCGCGCGGGCGCCGCGCCGGCCACCGGCAAGGACGCCGCGCGGGCCCTGTTGGCCAAGGATCCGACGGCCGTGCAGGCCAGCTACCTGGGCGGGGCAATGTCCAAGAGCGGCGACCTGGCCTACAGTTGGGGCGAGACCCGCTGGACGCAGGACGGCAAGGCCCGGCGCGGCCACTACGTGAGGGTGTGGGCCCGGACCGGCAAGACCTGGTCCATCCTCGTCGACCACCAGATCGCCCTGCCCGCCGCCTAAAATCGCCCGGCGGCCGGAACACCTGATGGGTGACCGGCATTCTCTTGCGACAAACTCGCAGGAGGTCCCATGTCCACCGACACCCCTGACGCGATCGAGAAACGCCTCTGGGCGGAGATCGAGAAGGCGCACATCGGCATGGTCGGCATCGTCGACGGCCCGCCGCAGCATTTCCAGCCGATGACCGCCTTCACCGCGCCCGAGGCCGGCGAGATCTGGTTCTTCACCCGGGCCGAGACGGACCTGGCCCGCGAGGTCAGCCGCGGCGCGCGCCAGGCGATGTTCATCGTCCAGGCCCGGGACCGTGAATGCCAAGCCTGCATCGGCGGTGAGCTGACCGTCGAGATGGATCGCGAGAAGATCGCTCAATGGTGGAGCATGATGGTCGCCGCCTGGTACCCGGAGGGCAAGGACGACCCGGACCTGCGGCTGCTGCGCCTCAAATGCCATGACGCCCGGGTGTGGATCAGCGACGCCGGCCCGGTGAAGTACATGTGGGAGGTGGCCCGGGCCAACGCGACCGGCCGCGAGCCCGCGCTCGGCGGGCGCGCGGACGTGACGCTGAACTAGGCTCCGCCTACGCCGTCTTCGGCTTGAACGGCCGCGGCTCGCGGCTGCCGCCCTGGCGGGACAGCATCCAGCCCGGATACTCCGGCGGCAGGGCCGAGACCTCGTCCAGCGCCTTCAGCTCCTCGGCCGTCAGCTCGATCTCGGCCGCAGCCAGGTTGTCATCGAGCTGTTCGTTGGTCTTGGCCCCGACGATCACCGTGGTGACGAACGGGCGGCTGAGCACATAGGCCAGGGCGATGCGGGCCACCGAGACGCCGCGCGCGTCCGCGATCGTCCGCATGGCGGCGACGCAGGGCCAGGCCCGGTCGCGGTTGACCGGCGGGAAGTCGAACGAGGCCCGGCGCGCCCCCTCCGGCCCCTCGCTGTCGGGCCCAAACTTGCCCGACAGCAGGCCGCCGGCCAGCGGCGACCAGACCATCAGCCCCATCTGCTGGTCCTCCAGCATCGGCACGATGTCGCGCTCCAGGTCGCGGCCGGCGATGGAGTAGTAGGCCTGGACGCTCTCGAACCGCGCATAGCCCATGCGGTCGCTGATCCCGTGGGCCTTCATCATCTTCCAGGCCTGCCAGTTGGAGCAGCCGATGTAGCGGACCAGCCCCTGGCTCACCAGGTCGTCCAGCGCCCGCAGGGTCTCCTCGACGGGGGTGATCGGATCGTTGGCGTGGATCTGGAACAGGTCGATGTGGTCCAGCCCCATGCGGTCCAGGCTGGCCTTGACCCCGTCCATGATGTGGCCGCGCGAGGCGCCCCGGTCGTTGGGCCCGCGACCCATCTCGCCATAGACCTTGGTGGCGATCACCACGTCGCTGCGCTTGACCCCCAGGTTGCGCAGGGCGGCGCCGACCAGCCGCTCCGACTGCCCCATCGAATAGACGTCGGCCGTATCGATGAAATTGACCCCGGCGGCCAGCGCCCGCTCGACCATGGCGTCGACGCCCGGCTGGGCCACGGCCCCGATCGCGCCCCACATGCCGGCGCTCTCCTCGGCGAAGGTCATGGCGCCGAGGCAGATCTCGGAAACATAGAGGCCGGTGCGGCCGAGGCGGCGGTACTTCATGAGTATTCTCCGAGGGATTCGCCCAATTTGAGTGTTGTTGAATGATGTCCGTGTCGGGCGCCCGACAGCCGCATGAACTATCGAGTGGCCGGATTTCGCCGCCGACACTTTGTTGCAGGACCGGAAACACCGATACCCGCCTGAACTATGTCGACCAACTGACAGTGCTTGCTTCTTCCTCCCGATAGCTTGCAACCCCCGCCGCGGTAACGGCGTTTCGATTCGCCATGACGAGTTCACCACGCTTGAAAAACCGCCTGCTTGCCAGCCTGCCGCCCGACGACTTCGCCCTGCTCTCGGCACAGCTTTCATCCGTCGACATGGAGAAGGGCCGCCTGCTCTACGAGCCGGGCGATCCCATCGAGACGGTATACTTCCCGCACGACTGCGTCATCTCCCTGCTGACCCTGATGCACAGCGGCGCGGCCATCGAGTCGGTGACCATCGGCCGCGAGGGCGCCTTCGGACTGATGACGGCGCTGGGCCCACGGGCGGCGCTGTCGCGGGCGGTCATCCAGATCGCCGGTTCGGCCTCGCGCATCTCGGCGTCCGCCTTCCAGCAGTGCTGCAAGCGCAGTCCGGCCCTGATGGCCCTGGTCGATCGCCACAACGACGCCCTGTTCGGCCACGCCGTCCATTCGGTGGCCTGCAACGCCCTGCATTCGGTGGAGGCCCGTTTCGGCCGCTGGCTGCTGTCCTGCCGCGACCGTATCGACGGCGACACCGTCAGCCTGACCCAGGAGTTCCTGGCCGACATGCTGGGCGTCCAGCGGACCACCGTCACCGCCGTGGCCGGCAGTCTGCAGGCCAAGGGCCTGATCCGCTATCGCCGAGGCGTCGTCGACATCCTCGACCGCAACGGCCTGGAGGCGGTAGCTTGCGAATGTTATGGCGCCGTGCGCGGCATCTATGAGCGGCTGCTGCCGGCCTCGTTCGACTAGCGGCTGGCCCAGGCCCGCAGGAGCCGCTCCAGCACCGCCAGGCTGTCATCGACCGCGACGCCCTTCTCGCCCCTGGCCAGGGCCAGGATCAGTTCGTTCAGCGCCCCCATGATCATCACCGCCATCGGGCGCACGGCAGTCTCATTGGCGTGCGGCGCCAGGTTGCGCAGACCCTGACGCAGGGTCGGCAAACCGAGCCCATGATCGATCCGCTCCCATTCCTCGGCCCCCAGCACGCCGGGCCCTTCGATCATGACAATGCGCGCGAAGTCCCGCCGGCCACTGAATTCGAGCGCCGCCCGGCAGCCGGCCAGGATCAGCGTCATGGGCTCGGCCGCCAGGTCCGAGGACGCGGCGCGGCAGTGGGCGTCGAAGGCCTTCTCCAGGGAGACCAGGACGGCGGTGAACAGCGCCTTCTTGTCGGGGTAGCGACCCGACAGCGCCGCCACCGACGTCCCCGCCCCGGCCGCAATCTCCGCCAGATCTGCGCCCTCGAAGCCCCGCGCCGCGAAGGCCATGCGGGCGGCGTCCAGCACCCTCTGGTCCTCGGCGGCGGCGGTCTGCTGGTCCAGCGGCATGTATCGCTCATACCTGCCCGGGGCCCTTGCGCAAGCGCGCTGTTGGACCCGGCGGCAATCGGGGTTATAGCCCTCCCCGCCTCGCGCGGGACGAGACGGCCTGTGTCCCCTCGTCTTTCAGCGCGCCAACCCCTCGGGAGACTCCCCACCCATGGCCAAGATCAAGGTCGCCAATCCTGTCGTCGACATGGACGGCGATGAAATGACCCGCATCATCTGGAAGCTCATCAAGGATAAGCTGATCTTCCCCTACCTCGACCTCGAGCTCGACTACTACGACCTGTCGATCGAGCACCGCGACGCCACCGACGACCAGGTGACCATCGACGCCGCCAACGCCACCAAGCGTCACGGCGTGGCCGTCAAATGCGCCACCATCACCCCGGACGAGCAGCGGGTCGAAGAGTTCAAGCTCAAGAAGATGTGGAAGAGCCCCAACGGCACCATCCGCAACATCCTGGGCGGCGTCATCTTCCGCGAGCCGATCATCTGCCAGAACGTGCCGCGCCTGGTGCCCGGCTGGACCCAGCCGATCATCGTCGGCCGCCACGCCTTCGGCGACCAGTACCGCGCCACCGACTTCCTGTTCCCCGGCCCCGGCAAGCTGACCATCAAGTTCGTCGGTGAAGACGGCCAGGTCATCGAGAAGGAAGTCTTTGACGCCCCGAGCGCCGGCGTCGCCATGGCGATGTACAACCTCGACGACTCGATCCGCGACTTCGCCCGCGCCAGCTTCTCCTACGGCCTGGCCCGCCAGTACCCGGTCTATCTGTCGACGAAGAATACGATCCTGAAAGCCTACGACGGCCGCTTCAAGGACATCTTCCAGGAGATCTTCGACGCCGAGTTCAAGGCCGAGTTCGACAAGTTCGGTGGCACCTACGAGCACCGGCTGATCGACGACATGGTGGCCTCGGCCCTCAAGTGGTCGGGCGGCTATGTCTGGGCCTGCAAGAACTACGACGGCGACGTGCAGTCGGACATCGTCGCCCAGGGCTTCGGGTCGCTGGGCCTGATGACCTCGGTGCTGCTGACCCCCGACGGCCAGACCGTCGAGGCCGAGGCCGCCCACGGCACCGTCACCCGCCACTACCGCCAGCACCAGAAGGGCCAGTCGACCTCGACCAACTCGATCGCCTCGATCTTCGCCTGGACCCGGGGCCTCGCCCACCGCGCCAAGCTGGACGACAACGACGCCCTGGCCACCTTCGCCCACACCCTGGAAAAGGTCTGCATCGACACCGTCGAGGCCGGCTTCATGACCAAGGACCTGGCGCTGCTGGTCGGCGACAAGCAGAGCTGGCTGACCACCGAAGGTTTCCTCGACAAGGTCGACGAGAACCTTAAAGTCGCGATGGCCAAGGCCTAGACGACAACGGGGCGGCTGGATCATCCAGCCGCCCTTGTTCATTTCCGAGACCCGCAATGGCCTTCACCGGAACGATCCGCGACCTGACCGCCGCCGACCGGCCGGCCTGGGCGCGGCTGTGGGCCGGCTATCTCGACTTCTACCAGTCGAGCGTCGCGCCGGAGGTGACCGAGGCGACCTTCCAGCGCCTGCTCGATCCGGCCTCGCCGATGTTCGCACTGGTCGCCGAGCGGGACGGCGCCGTGATCGGCCTGGTGCAGTGCGTGCTGCATGCCTCCACCTGGTCGCTGAGCCCCTACTGCTATCTGGGCGACCTCTTCGTCGATCCGGCGGTGCGCGGGTCGGGGGCCGGCCGGGCGCTGATCGAGGCGGTCTACGCCCGCGCCGACGCCCTGGGCGCCGCCCGCGTCTACTGGATGACCCACGAGAGCAACACCACGGCCCAGGCTCTTTACGACCGCGTCGCCAAGGCCAGCGGGTTCATCCAGTACCGCCGATAAGGCCCGGCGAAGAAACGGCGTGATCCGCCTCTCGACCTCTGCCAAACTCCGTCCAGTCGCCGGCGATCACCGACAGAGTTCCGTCATGTTGCGTCCAGTCCCCCCGCGCCACCGTCGCTGCTGAGGCCCGGGTGGATCGCCAGACTCCCCTCTCCGAAGACCAGACCCTGGCCGGCCGCTCAATCGAGCCGTGGCTCAACGAGTCCGCGGCCGTCATCGAGGTGCTGCGCTCCGGCTCGCGCGACTTCGCCAAGGATCTCGGCGGTCCGGGCATGGCCTTCGCCCTGTTGCGGGCCGAGCGGCTGGGCGTTGCGGTGGTCGACCGCCAGGGCGCCGCCCTGTTCGCCAACCCCGCCTGGCGCCAGGCCTTCGCGGATGGCGCGCCGGACAGCGAGGTGCTGGCCAGCGTGATCGCCGGGGGCGGGCGACGCACGGTGCTGATCGACCACGGCGCAGCCGCCGCCGGTCGCTCGACCGCCCTCTATGCCGCCGCCCCGCTGGCCCTCGACTGGGCCCTGCCCGACGAGGCCCTGGCCGCCCTGGAGGATGGCCGGGCCGCCGCCGTGATCCTCGTCGTCGGCGCCCTGTCGGCGGCCCAGGTGCTGGGCGATGTCTGCCGGGCCTTCGGCCTGACCGACCTGCAGACCCGCGTCGCCATCGGCCTGGTGCGGACCGGCGACGTGCGCGGCGCGGCCCAGCAGGCCGGGGTCTCCTACCAGACCGCCCGCAAGGTGGCCTTCGACGCCATGAAGCGGGTCGGGGCGCCGCGCATCACCGGCTTCATCGAACGGCTGGTGCGGCTCTCCTTCGGCATCTGGCCGCAGGGCGAAGCCGGCGCCGCCGAGCTGACCGACGTCTGGGGCCTGTCGCCCCGCCAGGCCAGTCTGGCCTTGCGCATCGCCGAGGGCCTGACCCGGGCCGAGGCGGCCTCAGCGGCCGGCATCTCCGAGGCCACCGCCAAGAAGGAGCTGGAGGTCGTCTTCGAGGTCATGGGCGTGCATTCGGCCGCCGGCCTGGCCCGGGCCGTCACCGAGGCCCGTGCCCTGGCCCTGATCACCGACGCCACCCACGGCGAGGCCCAGCTGGACACCGACCGGATGGAGCCGCTCGGCCTGCTGCGGCGCCCCGACGGCTCGCAGGTCGCCTACAGCGACTACGGCCCCCGCTCCGGCCGGCCGGTGCTGGTGCTGCACTCCAGTTCCGCCTCGCGGCCGCAGTCGAGCCGGCTGGTCGCCGCCCTGCAGGCCCAGGGCTTCCGGCCGCTCAGCCTCGACCGGCCGGGTTTCGGCCTGACCGACCCCCACCCCGACAAGGCGCGGGGGCGGGCCGATCCGTTCGGCGCCGCCGTCGACGATGTGCGCCTGCTGCTGGCGCATCTGAAACTCGAGCGCATCGACATCCTCGGCCGTGGCGGGGCCCAGGTCGCCGTCGCCCTGGCGCGCGAGGCGCCGGGCCTGATGGGCCGGGTGCTGCTGGTCAATCCCGACCCCTCCAGCGCCTCGCACGACCGGCGACGCGGCCCGATGGGGGCGATGCAGGAAGCCTTTCTGCGCCATCCGGACCTGATCGAGGGCCTGGCCCGGCTGATCGGGGCCAACCTGTCGCCCGACCGGGTCAGGCGGATCATGCTCAAGAGCGTCGAGGGCAGTCCGTTCGACATGGCGACCTTCGCCGACCCGCGGAACCTGGCCGACCACGGGCGCGGCTTTCGGCTGTTCGGCACCGGGCGGGTGGCCGGCTATGTGGCCGAGCAGAGAGCCATGGGCCGCTGGACCAGCCCGCCGCTGGCCGGCGCCGCCCATTGGCGGGTGCTGCTCAGCCGCCACGACTTCCTGCACGACCCGGCCCGGACCTTCGCCGTCTGGCGCGAGATTCTGCCGGAGGCCCGCTTCGACTGGGTCGAGGACGCCGGCCGCCTGATGGCCATGAGCCATGCCGACCTGGTGGCCCGTACCCTGGCCGAATGCCGACCGCCCGGTTGACGGGTTCCCGCCTGGATGGAGAGAGCTTGCGGGAGGCGCGGTTTGGCCCTCTTAAATGGGGCCATGCGCAACAGCCTCTTCCGGATCGTCCTGCTCGCCCTGGCGATCTTCGCCATCGCCTTCGTGGCGGCGCCCTTCTACAGCTACCGGGCCTTAAGGGCCGCGACCGTGGCCGAGGACGTGCAGGCGATGAGCCAGCTCGTCGACTTCCCGGCCGTGCGCAAGAGTCTGGCCGGCCAGCTCGACCCCGATACGACCCGCACCGCCGAGCCGCCGACCATCTGGCAGGACCCGGTCGGGGCCATCAAACGGGCCTGGAAGGACGTCGCCCCGCAGCCGCCGAAGGTCGACCGCTATGTCACCGTAGCCGGCCTGGGCGACGTGCTGCGCGGCTATCCGCCGGGCGGCGCGCCGCCGGAGGCCAAGCCGGACGGCAGCCTGATGAGCGGCGCCAAGGGCCTGGTCAGCGGCCCCTGGCCGGGCGTCGCCTACTTCGGGCTTGAGCGGGTGCGCTTCGCGGTCAAACGGCCGGGTGAGCCGGAGAAGGTGACCCTGCTGACCTTCGAGCGGCGCAGCCTGTTTGTCTGGAAACTGGTCCATGTGCAGCTGCCTGAGGGCGAACGATAGTTCTTGTTTTGTTCACGTTTGGGCGTAAGGTCTCCCGATCAGATACGGGAGGTTCTCATGATCGGCTACGTCACCATCGGCGCGCTCGACAGCGAGCAGTCGGGCAAGTTCTACGACGCACTGTTCGACGCGCTGGGCCATGACCGGCGGACCGAGGGCGGCGGCTGGATCGGCTACGGCCCCAAGGGCGGCGGCGAGGGCTTCGCCGACTGCCACACCGCCATCTGCCCCCCCTTCGACGGCCAGCCGGCCCGGGCCGGCAACGGCATCATGGTCGCCTACCAGGCCAAGACCGCGGCCGAGGTCGACGCCGCCTATGCGGCGGGCATGGCCAATGGCGGCACGGACGAGGGCGGGCCTGGGCACCGTCCGCCGGGAACGCCGGGCTTCTATGGCGCCTACCTGCGCGACCCGACTGGCAACAAGATCGCGCTGTTCGCGGCCGCGTAACGGCCATGCGCAAGGTGGTCAGCTATCTCACCATCGGCTGCAACGACCTGGAGCAGGCGGTGGCCTTCTACGATCCGGTGCTTGGCGCGCTCGGCATAGGGCGGGTCTGGCTGCAGAACGGCTGGGCCGGCTATGGGCCTGAGGGCGACGATCACGGCACGGTCCTGATCTGCCCGCCGTTCGACGAGCAGCCGGCGCGGGCGGGCAATGGCGTGATGATCGGGCTGCATGCGGAGTCGGAAGCGGAGGTCGATGCGTTTCACGCAGCGGCGCTGGCGCACGGCGGTAGCTGTGAGGGGCCGCCGGGGCCGAGGGCGGCGTATGGCGAGGGGTATTACCTGGCGTACGTGCGCGACCCGACGGGGAACAAGCTGTCGGCGTTTTATCGGGCTGCGGGAGATCATGCGTAGCCGGCGGACGACCATCGCTCTGGCGCGGTCGTTGAGGCGGGAGATGAGCCTGCCGGAAGTCTTGCTCTGGCAGGTACTGCGAAGCCGGAAGTTCGAGGGCATACGCTTTCGGCGTCAGCAGCCGATCGGTCCCTATGTTGCGGATTTCTACTGCGGCGCCTGTCGTCTGATTATTGAGGTCGACGGGCAGTCACACCACTTCGGGGACCAACCTGAGCGGGATAGGGCGCGCGACCGTTGGCTGACCGACCAGGGGTTTGGTGTGCTCCGCCTGCCTGCTTCCTTGGTCCTCGGAGACATGGATTCCGCCGTCCTGACCATCTTCGCCGCTGTCGGCGACCGCGAAAATCCTCCTTCGGGGCGCGAAGCGCCACGGGGGAGGGGGACCGCCGGCCCGACTTAGGGCCGGGGGTGGAGGGGGCAGCGCCGGCGGATGGGATTGGCCGCGTTCTGGCGCGGACGGCGACGACGGCGTTTATGGTCATCGTCGAGGGCCGGTGCTGCCCCCTCCACCACCGCCTTCGGCGGCGGTCCCCCTCCCCCGTCGCTTCGCGCCGAAGGAGGATTTTCCGAGCCCGCCCGGGGTTCTAACCCAGCGCCGCCTTCACCGCCGCGACGCCGTCCGCCGCCTTGCTGTCGTCAGGGGCGCCACCTTGGGCGAAGTCGGGTTTGCCGCCGGCGCCTTGGCCGCCCATGGCGATGACGGCGGCCTTGGCGAGGTCCGCGGCGTTGAAACGGCCGACCAGGTCAGACGTCACGGCGACGGCCACCGCCGCCTTGCCGTCGGAGACGCCGACCAGGGCGACGACGCCCGAGCCGACCTGCTTCTTGAAGTCCTCGACCAGGCCCCGCAGGTCCTTGCCGCCGACGCCGTCCAGCACCCGGCCGATGAAGGCGACGCCGCCGACATCCTCAGGTCCGGACGCCGCCGAACCGCCGCCGCCCAGGGCCAGCGCCTTCTTGGCGTCGGCCAGGGCCTTTTCGAGCGCCTTGCGCTGGCCCTCGAGGGCCTCAACGCGGGCGGCGACTTCACCGACCGGCACCTTGAACTTCTCGGCCAGACCGGTGGCGACGCCCGCCTGGCCTTCCAGCCACTTGCGAGCCGCGTCGCCGGTCAGGGCCTCGATGCGGCGAATGCCGGCGGCGATGCCGCCTTCCGACACCACCTTGAACAGCCCGATGTCGCCGGTGCGCGAGACGTGGGTGCCGCCGCACAGTTCGACCGAATAGGTCCCCTCCCCGTCCAGCGCGCGGCCGAGGGTGAGGACGCGGACCTCGTCGCCGTACTTCTCGCCAAAGAGGGCCATGGCCCCGGCCTCGATGGCCTCTTCCGGCTTCATCAGCTTGGTCTCGGAGGCGATGTTCTGCAGGACGACGGTGTTCACCTCATCCTCGATCCGCGCGATCTCGCCGGCGGTCAGCGGACCGCCGTGGCTGAAGTCGAAGCGGATGCGTTCGCCGTCGACCATCTGGCCCTTCTGGCTGACGTGCGGGCCCAGCACATGGCGGAGAGCCGCATGCAGCAGGTGGGTGGCCGAGTGGTTGGCGCGGGTCGCCTGGCGGGCCGGCGGGTCGACATGCAGCGCCGCCGCCGCACCGACGGTCAGCGAACCGCTCAGCACCTTGATGTCGTGGACGAACAGGTCGCCGGCCTGCTTCTGGACGTCGAGCACCTCGCCCGAGCCGCCGTCCCATTCGACGACGCCCTTGTCGCCGGCCTGGCCGCCGCTCTCGGCATAGAAGGGGGTCTGGTCGAAGACGGCCTGGACGGTCTCGCCGGAGGCGGCCGCTTCCACGGCCGCGCCGTCGATCAGCAGGGCCAGGACCTTGCCGGTCCCATCGACGCTGTCGTAGCCGGTGAACTCGCTGGCCCCGACCTCGTCACGCACGGCGAACCAGGCGGCCGCGGCCGACTTCTGGCCCGAGCCCTTCCAGTTGGCGCGGCTGTTGTCCTGCTGGTCCTTCATGGCGGCGTCGAAGCCGTCCGTATCAACGGTCAGCCCCTTGGCGCGCACGGCGTCCTGGGTCAGGTCGAGCGGGAAGCCGTAGGTGTCGTAGAGCTTGAAGGCCACATCGCCCGACAGCACGCCGCCCTCGGCCAGATTGGCGGTCGCCTCGTCGAGCAGGCCCATGCCACGGCCGAGCGTGCGGCGGAACCGCTCCTCCTCCTGGCGCAGGGTGTCGATGATGGCCGGCTCGGCCCGGCGCAGCTCGCCGTAAGCCCCGCCCATCTCGGCGGTCAGGGTCGGAACCAGGCGGTGCATCAGCGGCTCTTCGGCGCCCAGCAGGTGGGCGTGGCGCATGGCCCGGCGCATGATCCGGCGCAGGACGTAGCCGCGGCCCTCGTTCGACGGCGTGACGCCATCGGCGATCAGGAAGGCGCTGGTGCGCAGGTGGTCGGCGATGACCCGGTGGCTGGGGGCGCGGTCACCCTCGGCCTTGACGCCGGTCAGGTCGACGCTGGCCGCGATCAGGGTCTTGAAGAGGTCGGTGTCATAGTTGTCGTGCACGCCCTGCATGACCGCCGCGATCCGCTCCAGCCCCATGCCGGTGTCGATCGAGGGCTTGGGCAGGCTGGTCCGCGTGCCGTCGGCGTGCTGCTCGAACTGCATGAAGACGAGATTCCAGATCTCGACGAAGCGGTCGCCATCCTGTTCCGGGCTGCCGGGCGGGCCGCCCCAGATGTGGTCGCCGTGGTCGTAGAAGATTTCCGAGCACGGGCCGCAGGGGCCGGTGTCGCCCATGGACCAGAAGTTGTCGTTGGTCGGGATGCGGATGATGCGCTCGTCCGACAGGCCGGCGATCTTCTTCCACAGCGCGGCCGCCTCGTCGTCGGTGTGGTAGACGGTGACCGTCAGCTTGTCCTTGGGCAGGGCGAAGTCGCGGGTCAGCAGGGTCCAGGCGTGGTCGATCGCCTGTTCCTTGAAGTAGTCGCCGAACGAGAAGTTGCCCAGCATCTCGAAGAAGGTGTGGTGGCGGGCGGTGTAGCCGACGTTGTCGAGGTCGTTGTGCTTGCCGCCGGCGCGGACGCACTTCTGCGAACTGGCCGCGCGCGGGCTGGGCGGGGTCTCGGCGCCGGTGAAGACGTTCTTGAACGGCACCATGCCGGCGTTGACGAACAGCAGCGTCGGGTCGTTCTGCGGAACGAGCGGAGCCGACGGCGTGACGGTGTGACCGGCCTTGCCGAAGTAGTCGAGGAAGGTGGCGCGGATATCGTTCAGGCTCTTCATGCGGCGTATCTAGTGTGCGACGCGGAAGAGTGGAACAGCGATTTACGCTATTGCGGCGGCGGGCCGCTGGATTGGCGCACCACGATCGTCGGCAGACGGTCTTCCGGGGCCGGTTCGGCGGCCTCTTTGCCCATCAGCTTTTCAGCCGCCATCTGGCCGATCCGGCGGGTTGGGGTGCGGACGGTGGTCAGCGGCGGCCAGACGCGGCTGGCGATCTGGAAGTCATCGTAGCCGACGATGGAGACGTCGCCCGGCACCGACAGGCCGAGCTCGCGGGCGGCATGCAGCGCGCCGGCGGCCATCTCGTCGTTGCCGGCGAAGATGGCGGTCGGGCGATCCTGTTTGCTCAGCAAGGCCCTGGCGCACTCAAGGCCGGACTCGAAGGTGTAGGCGCCCTCGGCGACCAGCGCCGGATCGAGGCTGAGGCCGTGCTCGGCGAGGCCTTCCTGCAGGCCCGAGCGCCGCTCGGCGCTGGAGCGGAAGGTGGCGACGCCGGAGATGAAGCCGATGCGCTTGTGACCCAGCTCAGCCAGGTGGCGGGCGGCGGCCAGGCCGCCGAGCCGGTCCTGGGTCTCGATCATGTGGCCGGGGGCGTCGAGTGAGACCGAGGCGACGCGGATATAGGCGCAGCCGATCTCGCGCAGCATCTCGGCGATGCGCTCGTCTTCCGAGACCGACGGGGTGAGGACGACGCCGTACAGCTTCTGGCGCTCGATGAAGTTGCGGATGTCCTCGACCAGCGGCGGGCTGGCCCGGTCGCAGGGGTGGACGACCAGCTCGAAGCCGCTGCCGCGCATGGCATCGAGCAGGCCAAGCTGCATGTTCACGACATACTGCGGGTTGGGGTTGTCGTAGATCAGGCCGATCAGGAACGAGCGGCGGAAGGCCAGGCCGCGGGCCTGGGGGTCGGGCACATAGCCGGTCTGCTTGATGACCGCCTCGATGCGCTCGCGGGTCTCCTGCTGCACCGAGGGGCTGTCGTTGATGACTCGGCTGACGGTCTTTTTGGAGACGCCGGCCAGCCGGGCGACGTCGTTGATCGTCGCCCGCCGGCGCGAGAAACCGGTGTCGGCATCACCCCCCTGGGCAGGATTGGCGGAGACAGGTTTCCTGGGCGGCATCTAGCGGGTCAGACCAGATCGCCGTGGGCGGCGTCAAGCAGCAACCAGGCGCGGCCGGCGTCGGACGACAGCAGGCTGGCGACCAGCATGCCGCCGCGATCGCGCTCGGCCGCCTCGTCCAGCATGCCGGTGAAGCGGCGCAGGTAGCGTTCGGTCTGGCCGCGCAGGGCGGCGTCGGAGAACAGCCGGCGGACCAGACGGCGGATGGCGGCGGGGGCCAGACGGCGGACCACCTCGCGGGCGCCGCCGTAGTCGCGAGTCTGGACGGCGGCGGCCAGCTCGTCGATGCGGTTGCGGGGCAAGAGGGCCGTCGGGTCGATGCCCATGGCCTCGATCTCGCCGAGCAGGCGTTCGGCCAGGCCCTCGGCGTCGCTGTCGTCGCCGTCGATGGTCGAGAGCAGGTCCTTCCAGCTCCAGCCGGCCTCGCCTTCCGGCGGCGGCTCGGCGGGGGCCCGGCCGCCGGCGGCTTCGAAGACGCTGCGGAACTCCTCGTCGGTGGCGGTCGGCGTCAGGCGCAGGCGGGGACGCAGGCCGGCCTCGCGGGCGGCGGCCTCGCCGCTGATCTCGCGGCTGCGCAGGGAGGCCGGCGGCGGGGTGGCGGGAGCGGCGGGTGTCGCCTGATTGGCCGCCCCGGCGACGACGCCCATCAGCTTCACCGCATCGGTCAGCATGTCGTAGTTGCGGCGCACCCGTTCCTGGAAGGCGGTGTCGATGGCCTGGGTTTCCTCGGCCGTGTGGCGCGCCGATTCCATCAGGTCGGCCATGCCGCGGTCAACGGCGGCGGTGACCTGCTGGGTCTGGGCGCGGGCCTGTTCGGGCAGGCTGCGGGTGCGGGCGTCGAGATCGGCCAGCAGGGCCTGCAGCTCGGCCAGGGTGGCCTTGGCCGAGGCGGCCCCCTCCTCCAGCCGGGCGGCGGTCTGGGCGCCGGCCTGCTCGACCATCTGGGCCGAGGATTCGATCAGGTCGCGGGCCTCGTCCAGGCGGGCCTGGAAGATGGCGTCGGCCTTCTGGTGGGCGGCGAAGGCGGCTTCGTTCAACTGGTCGACGCGACCCTGGGCGGCCCCGGCGTGGCCTTCGGCGGCGTTCTTGGCGTCGAGGGCGGCCTGGGTCAGGCGGTCGATGGACTCGCGCAGGTCGCGCTCCATGCGGGCCCGTTCGCCGGCGGCGGCGTCGCTCAAGAGGTTGAGGGCGTTCTGCGATTCGCCGGTCAGGGCCTCGCGTTCGGAGGCGGCGGTCTCCAGCAAGGCCGACATCTGGCTGGCGGCTTCGCCGATCAGGTGGCGCAGGGCCTCGCCGCCGCGGGCGGCGGTGTCGCCCAGCTCCGAGGCGCTCATCGTCGCCTGGGCCATGAATTCGGACAGCTGGGCGGCGCGGGTCTCGGCCTGGGCGGCGAAGTCCTCCTGGTCGGCGCGGATGGCGTGGCTGACGGTGACCAGGCTGGCGCGCTGTTGCGACAGGCCGGCCTCGACCAGCCGCATCTGGTCGCCGACCCCGACGCCGGCGGTCTCCAGCCGGGCGACCTGGCGGGCCAGGTCCTCGCCGGCCACGCGGGCGGCGTCGCTGGCCTCACCGGCGGCGGCGGCCAGGTCGGCGGCGCGGGCGGTCAGAGCGGCTTCGGCTTCGCGGAGCTGGGTTTCGGCCAGGTCGGAGGCCTCGGCGACCATGCGGGCCTGCATCGAGATGCTGTCGGAGACGGCGGCCGAGCGGGCGTCGAGTTCGCCAGAGAGGGCGCCCAGCGAATCACGCTGGCGGCCAAGGGTGGCAGCCAGCTCGCGGGAGGTGCGTTCGGCGGCGGCGGCGGCCTCGGCCAGCCGTTCGGTCTCTTCGGCCAGCGCCTGGCGCAGGGCCAGCATGGTGTCGCGGGCCTCGGCGGCGGAGGCGGCGGCGGCTTCGATCTGGTGGCGGATGCCCTCCACGGCCGTGCCGGCCTCGGCGGCGGCCAGGGCGGCGGGCCCGACCATGGTCTGGGCCAGGTCGCGGGTGCGGCGAATCTCGCCGCCCAGCTTCTGGCCCTGGCGCATCAGGTAGGCGGCGATCCAGATCAGGGCCAACGGCCCGATGGCCAGCAGGGCGAAGACGGTCATCGCCATCGGATCGTTCTGCAACGGGGCGACATTCTGGCGGTAGCCGAAGGCGTAGGCGAGCGGCGCGGCCGCCCAGACGGCCGAAACCACGCAGGCCAGCGCCCAGACGGCGGCGCCGCCCGCCTCCTTCACCTTGGGCGCGCGCTGCAGCACGGCCGGCGGCAGCGGCGGTTCGGCGGTCGGCCGCAGGATCTGTTCCGGCGTCGGTGGGGTGAGCGCCGATTCGGGGGGCGAAGGCTGGGGCGCGGCGGATGGGGGCGGCGAAGACGGGCGCGTGAAGGATTGCGGCTCGACCGCCATCTCGACGGCGGGGGCGCTGACGATCTCGAAGTCAGCCTCAAGCACCGGCGGCGCGTCGAGGCGCTGGTCCGGGGCGGGCTCGAAACGCGGGACGATCCCCTCCGGCGCGATGCGGGTGAAATCGAGCGTCGGGCGCTTCTTGGCCATGCGCTTAGCGTCGTCCTGGGAGCCGGACCTCCAACCTGCGCCAAGGCCCCGACCCCATGCCTCGCGCAACGGGAGAAACCTAGACGTGATTGTGCTGGGAGTTAAGTCGCTTGCGACGATTTCGTTAAGGTTTGCGGCAGTTAGGCCGCGGTGGCCTTCGGCTTGGCGACCTTAACCGCTTCTGGACAGTCGGACTCGTCCGCGTCGGCCTTCCGGTCCGGCGCCGATTCGCGCTGGATCACCCGCTCGGCCTTGGCCGGGGGATCAGGCAGATCGACCTTGAGGCCAAGCTGATTGAGGCTGGCCACCGCCATCCAGACGAGGACCGCGGCGATCAGTTCGACAATGGCTTGCATGGGGCGTCCCTCCCCGGAACCAGATATCCCGGTTATCCAACGGGTTCCCCAGTGTGGCAAGACGGCCAAACATGAAGAATTGGACAGGTTCTGACCGTTCAGGGTTTACGGATCAATACCGCCATGACGCCGAGGCCGACCAGGGTCATGGCGGTCATGCCCAGATAGCCGAACGGGCCGAAGGCGTCGAACAGCGGGCCTGAGGCCAGGGTGGCCAGGCCGATGAACAGGCCGCCGGCCAGGGCCGAGCTGATGGTCTGGGCGGCCGAGGCGGTGTGCGGCGGGGCGTAGCGCTCGATCAGCGCCAGGGACCCCAGGAAGGTGGCCGTGAAGCTGAGCGAATGCAGGCCCTGCAGCGGGAACAGCAGCCACAGCGGCGGCGAGAAGGCCAGGGCCGTCCAGCGGACCAGGGCGGCGATCCCGCCGATCACCACCATGACCTCGGGACGCACGCGCCGGCGCCAGGGCTCGGCGAACCACATGAAGGCGACCTCGAGAATCACCCCGACCGCCCACAGGACCCCGATCCAGACCTCGCCGATCTCCTGCTTGCGCCAGAGCAGGGCCGAGAAGGCGTAGTAGAAGCCGTGGGTGGCCTGGATGAGGCCGCTGCCAACCACCGCCAGCATGAAGCCGCGATTGCGAATGAGGTCCGACAGGCCGCGCAGCCGGGCCGAGCGCGGCGGGGCCTCGCCGGTCTCGTTGACCGGCTCAGCCGGCAGCAGGACCTGGGCGAAGACGGCGGCCAGGGCGGCGGCGGCGATGGTCCAGAACAGCACCAGGTCCGGGGCGAGCAGGCCCAGCAGGGCGCCGACGGCGAGGTTGCCGACGATGAAGGCGACCGAGCCGAAGCTCCTGGCGAAGGGGTAGGAGAAGCCCTCGCGGCGCGACATCCGCAGGCCCATGACGTCGGCCAGCGACGGCAGGGTGCCGAGCATGGCGGCGGCGATGGTCCAGGCCAGCAGCCAGGCGGTGAAGCCGTGGACCAGGCCGATGGCCCCATAGGCCAGGGCCGCCACCGCCCCGAGGATGACCAGCGGCGTGCGCCGCAGCCGGAACCCGTCGGCCCAGACGGCGGCCATCGGCGAGATGACGATCCGCGCCAGGGCCGGCGCCGCCAGGATGACGCCGATCTCCGCCCCGCTGAGACCCTGGGCGCGGAACCACACCGGCATGTAGGGCAGGCTGGCGCCTGTGCCGATGAAGATGGCGCAATAGTAGAGGCCAAGGCGCAGCTGGGTGGGCATGGGGCTCCGTTAGCAGGAGTCGCGCCCGCCTGGCCTCCCCTCGCCGTCCCGAAAGATGGCGAGATCGTGGGTGAAGGCCTTCACTTGAAACGGCGCGAAATACTCAAGAAACGTCGAAGATACATTCTGTGCCTGTCACGGCACATACAGAAGACAAACGCCGGACGCCGCTGGTATTCCAAGCAATAAGCCCCGGCCTCCATCGTGACAGTCTCTGACGTCCATGCCCTCCTTTTGGCAAGCAGCGCTCCCGAGGCCCAGCAGGCCCGGCGCTGACAAGCAAACAACGCCGGAAAACGGCGGTGACCAGGGAGAGAAACAGATGAAGACGCTGAAGATGCAGCGCCGTGTCCTGATTTGCGGCGTGTCCTGCCTGGCGCTCAGCGCCCCGGCGGCGGCCTGGGCGCAGAGCAGCGAACCGGCCCAGACCGTCGAGGAGCTGGTGGTGACCGCGCAGAAGCGCGAGGAGTCCATCCAGGACGTGCCGATCGCGGTGTCCGCCTTCAGCGGCGACAGCCTGGAGAAGGCCAAGATCGACGGCGGACCGAACCTGGTCCTGGCCATCCCCAACGTGAACTTCTCCAAGGGCAACTTCACCGGCTACAATTTCCAGATTCGCGGCGTCGGCTCCAAGCTGGTCGCCGCGTCGGGCGACGCCGGCACCGGCGTCCATCTGAACAACGCCCCCCTGGTCTCCAACAACCTGTTCGAGACCGAGTTCTACGATGTCGAGCGGGTCGAGGTGCTGCGCGGGCCGCAGGGCACCCTGTACGGCCGCAACGCCACGGGCGGGGTGGTCAACATGATCACCAACAAGCCCACCGACGTCTTCGAGGCCAACGCCCGGGCCGAGATCAGCAACTACGACGGCGCCAAATTCCGCGGCATGGTCAACCTGCCGATGGGCGACATGTTCGCCCTGCGGGTGGCCGGCTCGGTGCTGCAGCGGGACGGCTACGGCGTCAACACGACGACCGGCAACGACATCGACGACCGCGACCTCTACGGCGTGCGCGCCACCCTGGCCTTCACGCCGAACGACCGCTTCACCGCCACCCTGATGTACGACCGCTTCGCCGAGGACGACCACCGCTCGCGGATCGGCAAGCAGTACTGCGCCAAGGACACCGGCCCGGACACGGTCGGCGGCGCCAGCTACTCCTCCAACTCGGCCATCGCCACCGTCCAGCGCGGGTTCTTCAGCCAGGGCTGCAAGGCGACGTCGGTCTATGACAAGGACGCGCTCGGCACGGTCAATTCGCAGGCGACGCTGGGCGGCCTCTATGCCGCCCTGACCGGCCTGCAGACCGGCGACGCCTATGCCGGCAAGATGCAGGACAGCAACGTCCGCAACATCGAGTCCGCCTTCGACCCCATCTATCGCGCCCATTCCAACGTCTGGGAGCTGAACATGGAGTGGGAGCTGACCGACAGCCTGACGCTGTCCAGCCTGACCGCCTGGTCCGACAGCTACCTGTACACGCGCCAGGACTATAACCGCTACTCGCCCAGCGTCGGGTTCAACAGCACGCCCAACCCGGTCAACGCCTTCTCCAGCTCGGTGGGGTCAGCGACCTATTCGGCCATCTACAGCGCCCTGTTCCCGGGCGGGACGGTTTCCGACCCGCAGAACGGGGCCGCCAACCAGTTCACCACCAGCGACATCTCCTGGGGCAGGAGCCAGCAGGTCAGCCAGGAGCTGCGGCTGCAGTCGTCGTTCGACGGACCGCTGAACTTCAATGTCGGGCTGCTCTATCTCGATTACGACGTCGAGGACGGCGACTACTATGTGATGTTCAACACCGGCACCGCCTACTACCAGGTGCTCAACTACCTCAACACCGGCAACGCCAACTGCACCTCCGGCGCAAACTGCGTCGCCATCGACCCCAAGAAGAACCCCGACCGCAGCGGCCACAACTACTACGACTCCTATGCGCCCTATCAGCTGGAATCGAAGGCCATCTTCGGTGAGGTCTACTGGAAGCCCAGCGACACCGTGAAGGTCACCCTGGGCCTGCGCTACACCGACGACGACAAGCGCAGCCAGAGCTACGCCGTGGCCCTGGGCACGACCGGCTCGGGCACGACCACGCCGATCAGCCAGCATGTGTCGTTCGGCGAGACGACCGGCCGGTTTGGCGTCGACTGGAGCCCGGACCTGTCGTTCACGGACCACACCCTGCTCTATGCATTCGTTTCGCGCGGCTACAAGGGCGGCGGCTTCAACACCCCCTGCTCGGCCTCGGCCGGGGTCAGCTGCGGGGTGGCCAACTTCGACCCGGAGTTCGTCAACGCCGTCGAGATCGGGGCCAAGAACACCCTGCTGGACGGGCGGCTGGTGGTGAACGCCACGGCCTTCGCCTACGACTACCAGGGCTACCAGGTGTCGAAGATCGTCAATAAGGCCTCGACCAACGAGAACATCGACGCCCGCATCCACGGCATCGAGCTGGAGACCATCTGGGCGCCGACCTCGGACCTGCGGTTCAACTCCTCGGTGGGCTGGCTGGAGACGAGGATCACCGGCGGGACTTCGATCGACACCTTCAACCGCACCCAGGACGACGCCGGCCTGGTGCTGGTGAAGTCCAGCGCCGCCTCCAACTGCGTGGTCCGCGCCGCCGACGCGGCCACCGCCCTGGCCTACGCCAACGCCACCAACAACCCCTTCGCCCTGCTCGGCGTCTGCACCGTCACCTCGACGGCGACGGCGGGCACGTTGCTGACCAGCTCCGGGGCCACAGCGATCGGCTCCAACGCCTTCGGCGGCCTGGTCAGCGACGGCGTCTCGGTCGACCTGAAGGGCAACCAGCTGCCCAACGCGCCGCACTGGACCTGGTCGCTCGGCGGCCAGTACAGCTTCTTCCTGCCGAACGGCTGGGAGGCGGTGGCGCGCGGCGACTACTACCTGCAGAGCGGGACCTACACCCGGATCTACAACTCCGAGGCCGACAGGCTGGACGGCTGGCAGAACGTCAACCTGACCCTGACCTTCAACAACCAGGCCAGCGGCTGGAGCTTCGACGCCTTCGTCAAGAACGCGACGGACGAGGAGGCCATCACCGACACCTACCTGACGGACGACTCCTCGGGCCTGTTCCGCAACGCCTTCTACACCGAGCCTCGCACCTACGGCATCGCTGTCAGCAAGCGCTGGTAGCGGGGCGCCTGCCCCCTTCCCCGTCCTCCCCGTGGGAAGGGGGCATCTTTTCAGGCGTCAGAGTTTGACCGGCTTCTCGATGGCCTCAACGGCTTCGATGAGATCGTCCGCCCGTTTCCGCAGCACGGCCTGGGCGTCATAGAGGCCCTGGTTGTAGTAGAGCGGACCCAGGGTCTCGGCGAGGTAGTCGAGCAGGTCCAGGGCCTCGAACTGGCCAAGCTCGAAGCCGTACTCGTCCTGCAGATGCTTGCGCAGCTTGCGTTCCAGGATGTCCTGGGTCTGGCGGTCGAGGGCGAGGGGCTTGGTCATGGGCCAGCTTACCCCTGATTCCTTCTCCCGCTTGTCGGGAGAAGGATCGGTGTTACGTCGCCGGCAACGGCGGCATGTCGAGCCGCCGCATGTCGGCGCTCTTCACATAGAAGCGCAGGATGGCGTGGTCGAGGGCGCGGTCGCCCTTCTCCTCGGCCTGGATGTGCAGGGCGATCAGGGCCGTGCGCAGGGCGGCGTTGACGCGGTCGAGGCCGCAGATGGCGAAGTCCTTGTCGACGGCCGCGTCGGCGGGGATGGCCGCGCCGCCCTGTTTCAAGAGCTCGCGGATGGCGGCGTTTTCCCACAGCCGGGCCTCGGCGCCGCGCTCGGCCTCCTGGGCGGCCAGCATGGCGATCATGCCGGTGACGGCGACCTTGCCGGTCATGAAGTCGCCCATCGACTCCGGCGGCGGCGGCTCCATCAGGCAGAGGAAGTTGCCGAGCAGCAGTTCGGAAACGGTCGGGGTCATGACAGGCCCTCCAGCCGGGCCAGGGCGGCGGCGATGATCTCGTCCTGGCGGCGGGCCGTGTACCAGCCCGAGAGGCCGAGGATCGGGTCCTTCAGGCCGCCGGCGCGGTACTCCTTGGCCGCGGAGATCCAGATGGCGGCGCCCTTGACCGAGGCGAACAGCTCCCACCAGGCGAAGGCGGCCGGGTCGACACTCAAGCCGCTGGCCGCCTCCCAGAGGGCGATGGCTTTCTCGCGCGGGACCATGCCGGAGACGCGGTCGGTCTCCTTGTAGGACCACAGGGGCTCGATGGCCCAGCCGAGGTCTTCCAGGGGGTCGCCGATGTGGGCCATCTCCCAGTCGAGCAGGGCGACGATCCTGCCATTGCCGTCATGCAGGAAGTTGCCGGTGCGGTAGTCGCCGTGGACGACGCTGAGCTTCTGGGCCGGCGCCGGGGGATGACGGCGCAGGCGGCGGATGGCCGCCCGGACGATCATCTGGGGATGTTCCTCGTCGGTGTCGATGACGCCTTCCCAGTAGTCGAGCTCCTTCGACCAGCAGGCGTCGAGGGCCGGCGACGGGGCCGCCTCGCTGATCGGCAGGCTGGCAGGGTCGGCGGCGGCGATCCTGCCCAGGTGGCTGAAGAACTGTTCGCCGATGGCGGCGGCATGCGGGCCGTAGGGGGCCTCGGTGAAGGGGCTCTGGGCCTTGCCGCCGTCGATGCGGCCCATGATGAAGAAGGGCCGTTCGAGCTCGGCCCCCTCCTCTTCCAGGGCCAGGGCTTCGGGCACCGGCAGCCCCTTGTCGAAGAAGGAGCGGAAGGCGAGGAATTCGACCCGGCGGTCGGTGTCGATCAGGCTGCCGACCGGGTCGCGGCGCAGGATCATGCCGCGCACGCCCCCATCGACCTCGAGGTCGAAGCGGTAGGTCTCGCGGCTGGCCCCGCCGGGGATGCGGCTGAGGTCATGCACCTTGGCCGGCTTGCCGCCGGTGCGGGTCAGATAGGCTTCCAGCTGGTCCTGCAGGCTCATTTGGCGAAATCCAGGATGTCCTGGAAGCCGGACGGCCGGTGCGGCCCCATGACCAGCTGTTCCAACACCCCCCTGCCCTTGCGCACGGCGCCGTCGGGGTTGGTGTAGGTCACGTCGCTGAGCGCCTGGACGTGCAGGTTGAAGGGCATCCTGGGGTCGGCGTCGGCCAGGACGATGTCCTCGCGCTCGACGGCCAGGGGGCCGTGCAGCATGCCGTGGCCCCATTTGGGATGGGTGTAGCCCAGGCCCATCATCTGGAAGTTATAGATCGGCTTGTACTCGACCTTGCCGGCCGGCTTGCCGAAGTCGTCGGTCAGCTCGATGACGGCGCTGGTGGCGTGGCGGGTGCCGCTCTTCCAGACCACCTTGGCCTCGCCGTTGAGGTGTTCGAAGCCGTCCTCATGGGCGTTGTCGGGGGCCCAGACGGCGCGGGTGTTCCAGGCGCGGCCCAGGGCGTCTTCGTTGGAGTGGAAGAAGAAGGCGCCGTGGTCGAAGCTGGCCGGCGACCACAGCCAGTAGAACTGCGGCGGCACGGCCGGCACGATCTCCTGGCTGTCGCGGGCCCCGACCGGGCGGACGCCCCAGGAGCGGTCGCGGGTGCCGACGAAACCGTCGATGCTGCGGCGCTCGCCATCCAGCTCGATCCAGCCGCTGTAGCGGCCGTTCTGGGTCAGGCGGGTGTAGTCCATGAAGGCGCGGGTGCCGTTGCGGCGGATGAAGCGCGGCTCCTCGATCGGGAAGGCGCGACCGGTGAAGACCACCTCGGCTTTCAGGCCATGGTCGGGGGCGTCGACGCTGACGCGGTGCTTCTGCAGGGGTTCGAGGACCTCGATGCGGATCGGGCCGACGGCCATGTCCATGCGGTCGCCGAGATGGCCGCTGGCGTGCAGGGCGACCTCGACGCCGTTGCGCACGACCACGAAGGCGGCGTCGGTGACGTTGAGGTGCGGATAGACCCCGAAGGCGACGGCGAAGAAGTCCTCGCCCTCCTGGGGGTGGTAGCCGTTGAAGAAGTAGCGGTCGTAGAAATTGCGGTCGGTGCCGCCGTAGGCGATGGGCTCCGGGGTCTGGTGAATCGGATAATCGTCGCCGCGGGTGAGCGCCATGCCGTAGTCCTTCCCTCGAAAAGCAGGTCGCCTCTTTGCGGGCGATATGTCTTATCGGCGTTCAGGTTACGCGCACGGCAGCGAGACGCAACGGTGACGGAGGGTCAATTGACGCGGAATTTGGATGTGGCCGTCGCGGCCCTGGTCGGACTGCTGTCGGTGGGCTTCGGGGCCTTCGCCGCCCACGGCATGAGCGACCCCAAGGCCATCGAATGGCTGCACACGGCCAGCCAGTATGCGGCCGTCCACGCCCTGGCGGTGCTCGCCGTGGCGGGGCTGGCGCGGGGCGGCTTCAAGCCGGTCCGGGGGACCAGCGTCGCCTTCCTCGTCGGCGTGCTGTTGTTCAGCGGCTCGCTCGTGGCCATGGCGTTCGGGGCGCCGCGCTGGTTCGGGGCGATCACGCCGGTTGGAGGGCTCGCCTTCATGGCCGGCTGGGCCATGCTGGCGCTGGCGGCCTTCAGGCGCGCTTGAGGGCCAGCAGGCGCAGGCTGAGGGCCGAGCCGACCAGGCAGGCCAGCATGACCGCCGCCATCGGCCCCGGGGTGCCGTTGTGCAGCAGCCCGCCCAGGGCCGAGGCCACCGCGCCGAACCCGAACGACAGCCCGCCGCTGAGGGCCGAGATCGAGCCGGCCCGGCGGGGGTCGCAGTTGAGGGCCCCGGCCGTGGTGTTGCCGGCCATCAGCGAATAGGTGGTCAAGGTCACGAAGAGCAACGGCAGGACGGTCCAGGGACCGCCGAGGCCGGTGAGGGCGGCGACCAGCAACAGGGCGCCGCAGGACAGGCCGGCGATGCTGGCGCCCTTGAGCACCGCGTCGGGGTGGTAGGTCCGCAGCAGCATGCGGTTGACTTGGTTGGCGCCGATGATGCCGAAGGCGTTGAAGCCGAACAGCCAGGCGTAGACCACCGGCGAGACGCCGTAGATGCCCATGATCAACCCCGGCGAGGCGGAGATGTAGGTGAACAGCACCGCCCCGTTCAGGGCCCCGGCCAGCAGGTAGCCGATCAGTTTGGGTTGGGTCAGCAGGGCCAGGTAGGCCTGCAGCGGGTTCTCCGACCTCGCCTGGGCGGCGGTCTCCTCCGAGCGCGACTCCGGCAGGCGGAAGCCGACCGCCAGGGCGACCAGGACGCCAAAGCCGGCCAGGCACCAGAAGATGGCCCGCCAGTCGGCGATCTCCAGCACCAGGCTGCCGGCGATGGGGGCCAGGATGGGGGCGAGGCCCATGACCAGCATGAGCAGCGACAGGATGCGGGCGGTGTCGCGGTGATCGAAGTTGTCGCGCACGATGGCCCTGGCCACGACGCCGCCGGCGCAGCCGCCAAGAGCCTGCAGGAAGCGGGCGGCGATCAGGGCGTTGATGTCGCTCGACAGGGCGCAGATCACCGAGGCGATGGTGTAGATGCCGCAGCCGATCAGGATGGGCATGCGGCGGCCGAAGCGGTCCGAGGCGCTGCCGTAGAAGAACTGGCCGATGGCCATGCCGGCCAGGAAGGTCGACAGGGTCAGCTCGACCTGGGCCTGGGTGGCGCCCAACGCGCCGACGATGGCGGTCTGGGCCGGCAGGTACATGTCGATCGACATCGGCGCGAAGGCCGTCATCGCGCCGAGCAGGATGACGAGGCCCCAAGGGGTGGGGGCCGGCGGCGGGAGGGTTTCGGGAGTGCTGGACAAGACGGGGAGGTACTAGGCCGGTCGGAAGGAGAGCGCAATTCCTCCTCCGTCGCTGCGCGCCGGAGGAGGAATTGTGGGTTGCCTTCCGTGGCGGCGGGCCGTCAGGCTGGCTCAAAACAGGGATGGGAACCGAGCATGTCCGCCATCGAGACGATGATGCCGCCGGTGCAGTACGCCCAGGTCAACGGCATCCGCATGGCCTACTACGAGGCCGGGCCGAAGACGGGCACGGCCATCGTCTTCAGTCACGGGTTTCCCGAACTGGCCTTCAGCTGGCGCCACCAGATCAAGGCATTGGCCGAGGCCGGCTATCGGGTGATCGCGCCGGACCAGCGGGGTTACGGCCTGACCGAGGCGCCGGCGGAGGTCGAGAGCTATGACCTGGAACACCTGTGCGGCGACCTGGTGGCGCTTCTGGATCACCTCGGCATCGAGAAGGCCATCTTCTGCGGCCATGACTGGGGCGGCTTCGTGGTCTGGTACATGGCCATCCGCCATCCGGGCCGGGTGGCCGGGGTGATGAGCCTCAACACCCCCTTCCACCCCCGCGCCGCCTTCGACCCCATCGCCATCATGCGCAAGCGGCTGGGCGACCGGATGTACATCGTCCACTTCCAGACCCCGGGCGAGGCCGACGCGATCCTGAACGCCGACGCTCGCAAGGTGATGGACTTTTTCCTGCGCCGGCCGCTGGACATGCCGGGCATGCCGACCTCGGGCGGCTTCGCCAGCGAGCGCAAGGAGGGCGATCCGTCGCTGTTCGCCATCGTCGACATGCTGGCGGTGTGGAGCCCACAGGTCGATCCGCGGCCCTTCTTCCTGACCGACGAGGAGTTCGACGCCTTCGCCGAGACCTTCGAGCGGACCGGCTTCACGGGCGGCATCAACTGGTACCGCAACTTCACCCGCAACTGGCATGCGGCCGAGAAAATTGAACATCGGGTACGCCAGCCCAGCCTGATGGTCATGGCCGAGAAGGACGCGGTGCTGCCGCCCTCGTCCGCCGACGGCATGGAAGACATCTGCGACGACCTGGAGAAGACCCTGATCCAGGACAGCGGCCACTGGACGCAGCAGGAGAAGCCGGAGGCCGTGAACCGGGCGTTGCTGGACTGGCTGGGGCGGCGGTTTCCGGCAACCTGAACGGAAGGTCACTGGCGACCTTGGGGAAGCCGTCGTAGAACTCGGACCATGGACCGTGCCCACCCCACCTCCTCCGTCGCCCAGAGTCATGGCCGGCGGGGGCTGTATTCCGAGATCGACCCGTACAATTTCGGGTGGCTGAAGACTGACGGCCCGCATGAGATCTTCTTCGAGGAATGCGGCAATCCTGGCGGCGTCCCCGCCGTCGTGCTGCACGGCGGCCCGGGCGGGGCGATCAACCCGACCATGCGGCGGTTCTTCGATCCGCAGAAGTACCGCATCGCCCTGTTCGACCAGCGTGGCTGTGGCAAGAGCCGGCCGAACGCCTCGCTGGACGACAACACCACCTGGACGCTGATCGAGGACATCGAGCGGCTGCGCGTGCATCTGGGCATCGAAAAGTGGGTGGTGTTCGGGGGCAGCTGGGGCTCGACGCTTGCCCTGGCCTACGCCATCACCCATCCGGAGCGGGTCATGGGGCTGGTGCTGCGCGGCATCTTCCTGGTCACGCAAAGAGAGCTCAAGTGGTTCTACCAGGACGGCGCCGGGATGCTGTTCCCCGACGCCTTCGAGAAGTTCATGGCCCCGATCCCGGAGGCCGAGCGCGGCGACCTGATCGCCGCCTATCATCGCCGCCTGACCCACCCGGACCGCCGGGTGCAGGGCGAGGCGGCCGCCGCCTGGAGCCAGTGGGAAGGCGACACCATCTCGATCCGGGGGCCCGAAGCGCGGCCGCCGAAGTTCAATGAGACCGATTTCGCCATCGCCTTCGCGCGGATCGAGAACCACTTCTTCGCCAACCGGGGGTTCTTCGAGGAGGACGGCTGGCTGCTGAAGAACGTGCCGTCGATCCGGCATATCCCAGGCTGGATCGTGCAGGGCCGGTTCGACGTGGTGACGCCGCTGGAGACCGCCTACGCCCTGCACAAGGCCTGGCCGGAGGCGAAATTCGAGATCATCTGGGACGCCGGGCACGCGTCCACGGAGCCGGGGATCATCGACGGGCTGATCCGGGCGACGGACGCGGCGTTGAAGGTTTAGGTCGCAAGCTGGCGGTTCGAATCCCGCTGCAGCTACCAACCACACTCCGATCATCCCGACGAAAGTCGGGACCCAGCTGGCAAACTGTGTGTGGGGTCGGCTCTGATCAGCGCCAGTGCCTGTTCCGCCAGTGGACACTGGGTCCCGACTTTCGTCGGGATGATCGGAATTGAGGGGTGAGGCCAGGGCCGGCCCCGCCCAGCCCTCACGACCCAGCAAAAAAAGACCACACCGTCCGTTGCCGGACGACGTTTCGAAGAATCACGTTATTCGAACATGGGTCGGGGAACTCAGCCGCAGCTCGGGGCGGGCTGTCTGGCTCGTCCGTCATCCATCTGTCCGTGGCGTCAGCTTCGCATCGGGAGACATTGCCATGGGCATGCCCTTTATCGGTGAGATCCGCATGTTCAGCGGCAACTTCCCACCGGTCGGCTGGGCCATCTGCAATGGCAGGCTGATGATGATCAGCGAATACACCCTCCTGTTCCAGCTGATCGGCACCACCTACGGCGGCGACGGGGTCAACACCTTCGCCGTGCCGGACCTGCAGGGCCGCGCTCCGGCCGGGGCGGGGGCGGGCGCCAATCTGACGCCCTACGGCCTGGGAGAGAAGGGCGGCGTCGAAACGGTCGCTCTGACCCCGGCCCAGATTCCCCATCACAACCATCCCAAGCAGGCCACCACCCAGGGACAGGTGAACCTGCCGACCGACGCCCTGCTGGCGGTTCCCAACGCCGGGCCGGCGGGGACGAACATCTACGGCTCCGACCCGCCGGCGGTCAGCCTCGACCCCAGTTCGGTGCAGAACGCCGGCGCGGGTGCGCCGCATGAGAACATGCAGTCCTTCCTGACCATCACCTACATCATCTCGCTGTTCGGCCAATGGCCCAGCCAAACTGACGACGGCTCGGAGGAGCAGACCTCATGACCATGCCGTTTGTCGCCGAGATCCGGATATTCTCGGGCCACTTCGCGCCCAACGGCTGGATGCAATGCGACGGCCAGATTCTGCCGATCGCACAGTATACCGCGCTGTTCTCCCTGCTCGGCGCCGCCTATGGCGGTGACGGGATCAACACCTTCGGCATTCCCGACCTGCGGGATTCGGTTCCGATCGGCCAGGGCCAGGGCCAGGGCCTGAGGTCCCGCACTGTCGGCGACAGCGGGGGGAGCAACAGCGTGGCGCTGACAGAGGCCCAACTGCCGGTCCACGGCCATGCCTTCAACGTCAGCAACAACGAGGCCGACATCAACGGCAACGGGGCCAGGCCGGCGGGTCAATACCTGGCCAAGGGCGGCTATGACAACGGCTCCAACAGCGGGGTCGTCGCCTACTATTCGACCGCCGCCGCCGATGTGACCATGAGCCCGTCCGCCGCCGCTGTCGCCGGGGCGAGCGCGCCGCACGCCAACATGATGCCCAGCCTGGGCGTGAACTTCATCATTGCCCTGCAGGGCATCTACCCGCCTCGCTCGTAGGCCCCCAGGACCCAGACCCATGGCCCAGCCCTTCCTCGGCGAAATCAGGATCATCTCCTGGGGCTTCAGCCCCGCGGGATGGGCTCTGTGCGATGGCCGACGCATGCCGATCCACCAGAACCAGGCGCTGTTTTCGATCCTCGGCACCACCTACGGCGGCGACGGCCGGGTCGACTTCGCCCTTCCCGACTTCCGGGGCCGGGTGCCGGTCCACGCAGGCGGAGAGATCAGCATAGGAGGCCGGTTCGGCGTTGAAGCCCACACCCTGTCCGCCGCCGAGATGGCGGCCCATACCCACAGGCTGATGGCCAGCAAGGTCCCGGTCGCCGCCACGGCCGCCAACGCCACCCCGGCGCCCAACAAGGTGCTGGCCCCGGGCGTCGCCGCCCTCCAGGGCGGCGGGACCCAGAACGTCAACATCTACGGAACCGGCGAGCCCAGCGCGACCCTGGTTCCGGCCTCGTCGAGCGGCCTGGGCGGCGGCCAACCGCACGAAAATCGCCAGCCGTTCCTGGCGTTGAACTACATGATCGCCATTCGGGGGAATCTGGTGAACCCCTGATCCGGCCGGGTCCGGCGTCTGTCAGGCTCCGGGGGTGATCCCCAGCGCCGCCGCCAACGCCTGCATATCCTCCGGCATCGGCGCCTCGATGGTGGTGGTCCCCCCCTCCGGATGCGGAAAGCTCAGCCGCGCCGCGTGCAGCATCAGCCTGGGGACCGCCACGCCGTTCACCGCCAGCGCCCCGCCATAGCGGGCATCCCCCGCGATCGGCCGGCCAATACTGGCCAGGTGAACGCGCAGTTGGTGCATGCGGCCGGTCTGCGGGCTGCATTCGACCAGGGCCGCGCCCTCCGTCTTGGCGAGCGTGCGATAGCGGGTCAGGGCCATCTCGGCGCCCGGCTCATCGGCCTTGGCGATGCGCATGTAGCTCTCGCGGCCGATCTCCTCGCGGCGCAGGGCGTGCTCGATGGTTCCGCCGGTCGGGTCCGGGGCGCCGGGGGTGACGATGGCCAGGTAGGTCTTGCGGAAGCGGCGGCCCATCATCGCCTTGCCGAGGAAGCCGGCGGCCGGCTTGGTGCGGGCGGTGAGGATGACGCCGCTGGTGTCGCGGTCGAGGCGGTGGATCAGGCGCGGGCGGTTGCCGGACGACTTGGCGAAGGCGGCGAGCAGGTCGTCGAGGGTGTGGGCCTTGATGCGGCCGCCCTGGCTGGACAGGCCGGAGGGCTTGTTGAGGGCGATGATGGTGGCGTCCTCGTGGATGACGAGGGATTTGACGAAGGCGATGTCGGCTTCGGTGAGGGGGATCGCCGTCATCCCTCCCTCCCCTTCATGGGGAGGGACAGCGAGGCGAAGCCTCGCAGGGTGGGGTACTGGCGGGCAGGGGCGCTCGGCATCCGACTTCCCCACCCTGCGCGCTGCGCGCGCTGTCCCTCCCCATAAAGGGGAGGGAGGGACGGTGCGCTATTCACTCGATTCGTCCCGCATCGCCGCCCAGCGGTCGAGCCGTTCCTTGATCCGCGCCTCGGCCCCCTCACCTTTCGGCTGGTAGAACTTGCGGCGGGCCATGCCGTCCGGGAAGTAGTTCTGGCCGCTGAAACCACGCTCGGTGTCGGGGTCGTAGGCGTAGTTCTTGCCGTAGCCGATGTCCTTCATCAGCTTGGTCGGGGCATTGAGGATGTGGGCCGGCGGCATCAGCGAGCCGGTTTCCTTGGCGGCGCGGCGGGCCTCGTTGAAGGCCCGATAGACGGCGATCGACTTGGGCGCGCAGGCCAGGTGGACCACGGCCTGGGCCAGGGCCAGTTCGCCTTCGGGGCTGCCGAGGAAGTCGTAGGTATCCTTGGCGGCGTTGGCGATGACCAGGGCCAGGGGGTCGGCCTCGCCGATGTCTTCCGACGCCATGCGGACGATGCGGCGGGCCAGGAACAGCGGGTTTTCGCCGCCGTCCAGCATGCGGGCCAGCCAGTAGAGGGCCGCGTCCGGGTCGGACCCGCGCACCGACTTATGCAGGGCTGAGATGAGGTTGTAGTGTTCCTCGCGGTCCTTGTCGTAGGCGGGGCTGCGCTTCTGCAGCACCTGGCTGAGGCCGGCGATGTCGAGCGGCTGGGGAAAATCCAGGCCCAGCAGGGTGTCGGCCAGGGTCAGCAGGTAGCGGCCGTCGCCGTCGGCCATGGCGATCAGGGCCTCGCGGGCGTTGTCATCGACCGGCAGCGGGCGGCCCTCGGCGGCCTCGGCCTTGGTCAGCAGGTTGCGCTGGGCGTCGTCGTCGAGACGACGCAGGACGAAGACCTGGCAGCGCGACAGCAGGGCGCCGTTGAGCTCGAAGCTGGGGTTTTCGGTGGTGGCCCCGACCAGGGTGACGATCCCCTCCTCGACGAAGGGCAGGAAGCCGTCCTGCTGGGCGCGGTTGAAGCGATGGATCTCGTCGACGAACAACAGGGTCGACTGGCCGGCGGAGCGACGCATGCGGGCCTGCTCGAAGGCCTTCTTGAGATCGGCGACGCCGGAGAAGACCGCCGACAGCTGCTGGAACTCGTAGCCCGAGGCCTTGGCCAGCAGGCGGGCGATGGTGGTCTTGCCGGTGCCGGGCGGGCCCCAGAGGATCATCGAAGCCAGCCGATTGCCCTCGACCATGCGGCGGATCGGCCCGCCGGGGCCAAGCAGGTGCTCCTGGCCGACGACGTCGTCGAGGGTCTGGGGACGCAGGCGTTCGGGAAGCGGCGCCGGGGCGTGGGGGGTGAGGCCGGCGGCGGCGAAGAGGTCGGACATGGCCCTTCTCTAACGGATTTGCCGGTGGAAAGGCGCCGGTGTTTGTTCTCCCTCCCCGATCATCCCGACGAAAGTCGGGACCCAGCTGGCAACCTGTTTGCGGGTTCAGCTCTGATCAGCGCCAGCGCCTGCTCCGCTGGTGGACACTGGGTCCCGACTTTCGTCGGGATGATCGGAGTTTGAGAAACGGAAAACGCCCCGGAGGTTTCCCTCCGGGGCGTCCCCGTACTCTTCAGATCGAACCGAAGCCTTAGTGCGCCAGGATAGCCAGCAGCAGCAGGGCGACGATGTTGGTGATCTTGATCATCGGGTTCACAGCGGGACCGGAGGTGTCCTTGTAGGGGTCGCCGACGGTGTCGCCGGTGACGGCGGCCTTGTGAGCCTCCGAACCCTTTCCATGGACGACGCCGTCCTTGTCCTTGAAGCCCTCTTCGATGATCTTCTTGGCGTTGTCCCAGGCGCCGCCGCCGCTGGTCATCGAGATGGCGACGAACAGGCCGGTGACGATCACCCCCATCAGCATCGCGCCAAGGCCGGCGAAGGCGTTCTGGCGGGTGGTGATGGCGTCGAGGATGAAGAACAGGGCGATGGGCGACACGACCGGCAGCAGCGAGGGCACGATCATCTCGCGGATCGCGGCCTTGGTCAGGATGTCGACGGCGCGGCCGTACTCGGGCTTCACCTCGCCGGTCATGATGCCGGGGTTTTCCCGGAACTGACGGCGGACCTCATGCACCACCGCTTCGGCGGCGCGGCCCACAGCGGTCATCGACATGCCGCCGAACAGGAAGGGCAGCAGCCCCCCGAACAGCAGGCCGACGACGACGAAGGGGTTGGAGAGGTCGAAGGCGATGTCGCCCAGTCCGTGGAAGAAGGTCCCGACCTCCGCATTGGCGGTGAAGAACTTCAGGTCCTGGGTATAGGCGGCGAACAGCACCAGGGCGCCGAGACCGGCCGAACCGATGGCGTAGCCCTTGGTGACGGCCTTGGTGGTGTTGCCAACGGCGTCGAGGGCGTCGGTGGTGACGCGGACTTCCGGGGGAAGGCCGGCCATTTCGGCGATGCCGCCAGCGTTGTCGGTGACCGGACCGAAGGCGTCCAGGGCGACGATGAAGCCGGCCAGCGACAGCATGGTGGTGGTGGCCACCGCGATGCCGAAGATGCCGCCAAGCGTGTAGGTGACGACGATGCCGACGATGATGGTCAGGGCCGGCAGGGCCGTGGACTCCAGGCTCATGGCCAGGCCCTGGATGACGTTGGTGCCGTGACCGGAGACGGAGGCTTGAGCGACCGAGCGGACCGGGCGGAAGCCGGTGCCGGTGTAGTATTCGGTGATCATGACGATCAGGGCGGTGACGACCAGGCCGGCCATGCCGCACCAGAAGAGGTCCATCTGGCTGCGGATGATGCCTTCGACCTCGACGCCGGCCGCCGGGACCAGGCTGGTGATCACCCACCAGACGGCCGGAACCGACAGGACGCCGGTGACGATGAGGCCCTGGTAGAGGGCGCCCATGATGTTCTGCTTCTTGCCCAGGCGCACGGCGAAGGTGCCGGCGATGGAGGTGACGATGCAGACGCCGCAGATGGCCAGCGGCAGCATCATCATCGCCGCGGCTTCCGCCCCGGCGAACAGGATGGAGGCCAGGACCATGGTGGCGACGGTGGTCACCGCATAGGTCTCGAACAGGTCGGCGGCCATGCCGGCGCAGTCGCCGACATTGTCCCCGACGTTGTCGGCGATGGTGGCGGCGTTGCGGGGGTCGTCTTCCGGAATGCCGGCTTCGACCTTGCCCACCATGTCGCCGCCGACGTCGGCGCCCTTGGTGAAGATGCCGCCGCCGAGGCGGGCGAAGATGGAGATCAGCGAGGCCCCGAGGCCCAGGCAGACCAGGCTGTCGATGACCGCGCGGCTCTCAGCGCCGAGCACCTTGGTCAGCACGAAGTAGTAGCCCGCGACGCCCAGCAGGGCGAGGCCGGCGACCAGCATGCCGGTGATGGCGCCGGAGGTGAAGGCGACGTTGAGGCCCTTGCCGAGGCTCTCGGAGGAGGCCTGGGCGGTGCGGACGTTGGCGCGGACCGAGATCAGCATGCCGATGAAGCCGGCGGCGCCCGAGAGCACCGCGCCGACCAGGAAGCCGACGGCCGGCAGCAGGCCGAGGACGAAGAACAGCCCGACCAGGATGACCGCGCCGATGCCGCCGATGGTGGCGTACTGGCGGTTCAGGTAGGCTTGCGCGCCTTCCTGGATGGCCGCGGCGATTTCCTGCATGCGGGCGTTGCCCGGCGATTTGCGTAAGAGCGCCATGGTCTGGACGATGCCGTAGACGACGGCGAGCACGCCCCCGCCGATGGCAAGCCAGAGGAAATTATCGATACTCATGTGAGAAGAAGCCCCTTGTTTCCATGCTGGGAGGCTTTGGCCCGCTTATCGAGCGGCTTCCAGACCCCCTTCTCGACAGGCGGAATCCCGCCCCCTTGCGAAAAGACGGCTCGTGTTTGCCAAATAGTGGGGGTGGGCGCAATGGCGCCCGGCGGTCAGGCCGGCGGTCGCGGCAAGCCGGTGCGCTGCTTGGGGGTCATCGAGATGATGGTGACCGAGGTGAAGTTCTTCGGACCGGCGATGGCCCCGGCTTCGCGCAGCAGGGTCGACTTCAGGCGGGGCTCGTCGAGGACCAGGTAGTTCTTCGGATTGGTGAAGGGGGCGCGGTGGCCGGCGCGGACGATGGCGTCGCGGAACCAGGGCTCCTTGGCGCGGAGCTTCACCGAGTCGGCCGAGGGGGCGAGGTTCAGCCGCAGGGAGACGAAGACGTAGTTGACCAGCTTTCCGCCGACCACGATCGGCAGGGCGATGGGGGCGAGATCGACGTACTGGCCGGCGGCGTCCTTCTTGGCCGGCGGCCCGGAAGCCTGCGCGGCGGTGGCGGCCAGCAGGACGGGGGCAAGGGCGAGAAGGGCGCGGCGGTGCATGGGAGGGTTATGCGCGCGCGTGGTTAAGGGTGGGTTTCGGGGAGATCGAGGCCGATGATGACGTAGGGCTTGGAAGGGTCGTGGATGCCGCAGGCTTCCCAGTAGAGATCGCGCCAGTCTGGGTTGGAGGTTTCGATGAGGTGGAGCTTCCAGTCTCGCCGCCATTCCTTGAGCTTACGCTCCTGAAGGACCGCCGCCTCGCGGGTGTCGTAGGTACAGAACCAGACGAGTTGGTCGCATCCGTATTTGGACGTGAAGCCCGGCGTGAGCTTTTGCTTGTGCTGGCTGATGCGGACGGTGAGGTCGTCGGTCTGGCCGACATAGAGCGTCCCGTTACGACCGCTCGCTACGATGTAGCAGAAGAAAGCCATGGCTTGAGCTTGGGCAGAATGGAACAAACTGGCAACATATATTTCCGATTATCCCGACGAAAGTCGGGACCCAGCTGGCAGATAGGGTGTGGGTTCCGCTCTGATAAGCGCCAGCGCCTGCTACGCTGGTGGACACTGGGTCCCGACTTTCGTCGGGATAATCGGAATTTTGGGGATGGGGCGTTAGTGGGTCCAGCCCAAGGCATCGAGCGGGACGGGTCGATCCTTGAAGGTGGCCGTGACCCCCTCTCCTGATCTGACGCGACCAACAACCGTCAGCCCCGTTTCCGCCGCGTGGATGGACGGTCGCTCCGCCGGATCCACCGCGCAGACGATCTGGTAGTCGTCGCCGCCGGTGGCCAGGGCCAGGCGGGCGGCTGTCTCGTCGGGTTGCGCCGCCAGCCAGTCCGTCGCCTCCGCAGATAGCGGCATCCGGTCCAACTCAACCTCCACGGCCAGCCCGCTGGCGATGGCGATCCGGCCGGCGTCGGCCAGCAGGCCGTCCGAGACGTCCGCGCTGGCGCGGGCGAACTGGCGCAGGGCTCCGATGAGGTCGAGGCGCGGCGTGGGCGTGCGGTAGCGGGCGGCGAGGATGCCGCCCGGGTCTGGGAGCTTGCCCTGGGCGGCCTGAAGGCCGAGCCAGCCGTCGCCGATGGGGCCGCTGACCATCAGGAGGTCGCCGGGCTGGGCGGTGCGGCGCAGGATCATGCCGCCGGTGGGGACTTCGCCCATCAGGGTGGCCGTCACCATCAGCGGGCCAGGGGTGGAGACCGTGTCGCCGCCGAGCAGGGGCAGGCGCCAGTCCCGGCCCGCCTGGGCGAGGCCTTGCGCGAACAGGGCCTTGGCGGACCACGCCGTGTCCTTCGGCCAGGCGACGGAGAGGAAATAGCCGATCGGCTCGGCGCCCTTGGCGGCGAGGTCGGAGAGGTTCACGGCCAGCAGCTTGCGGGCCACCGTGTCCAAGGGATCATCGGGCAGGAAGTGAACGCCGGCGACCATGGCGTCCTTGGTGACCACCAGGTCGTGACCCTCTCGCGGCGTGATCACCGCGGCGTCGTCGAGCAGGTCCAGGGCCCCTGGCGCGCCCAGGGTGAGCGGGCGAAGGAGGCGTTCGATCCAGGCGAACTCCCCCTGCCCTTCAGGATCAGGTGCGCTTGGCATCCTTGGCGATCCCGTCCAGCGCGCCGTTGATGAAGCCGGGTTCCGGCCCCTCGAAGAAGGACTTGGCGATCTCGACGTACTCGTCGATGGCCACCTCCAGCGGCACGTCGGGGCGGCGCATCAGCTCCCATGCGCCGGCCCGCAGGATGGCGCGGGCGGTGGCGTCGAGGCGGTCCAGCTTCCAGTTGGAGGCCAGGCGGGCGGTGACGGCCTTGTCGATCTCGCCCTGCTCGCCGACGGCGCCGCGGATCAGGTCGGCGAAGAACGCTTCGTCGGCCTGGGCCAGCAGTTCGCCCTCGATGTCGCGGTCGAAGCGGTGGTCGCTGAATTCGCGGATGACGGCTTCGACGCCGGCCCCGGTCATTTCCATCTGGTACAGCGCCTGGACCGCGGCCAGGCGCGAGACGGTGCGGGCCCGGCGCTGCTTGGCGTTGAGGTTGGCGACCGGCTTGGCCTCGGCCAGCTTCTGCAGCTTGTCGAAGGCCTCGGTCAGGGAACCGGGCTTGGGATCGTCGCTCATCGACCAGCTCCCCCCAGCAGGCGGCGCTTGTGGCTCAGGACATCGAGCGCCGCGCGGGCGGCGCCGCCGCCCTTGTCACCCTCGGAGACGCGGGCGCGGGCCCAGGCCTGTTCCTCGTCTTCGACGGTGAGGATGCCGTTGCCGATCGGCAGGCCCTTCAGGGTCAGGTCCATGACGCCCCGGCAGCTTTCGTTGGAGACGATCTCGAAATGGTAGGTCTCGCCGCGGATGACGACGCCCAGGGCGACATAGCCGTCGTACTTGACGCCGGCCGGGCGGCGGCCGCCCTCGTCGGCGATGGCGATGACGCCGGGAATCTCCAGCGCGCCCGGCACGGTGATGACGTCATACTCGGCCCCGAACGCGGTGATCGCGTCGGTCGCCCCGCGCAGCAGCTCGTCGGACAGGTCGTTATAGAAGCGTCCCTCGACGATCAGGATGCGGACGATGTCGTCGATCATTCACTCTCTCCACCGCCACTCTCGGCGTTGATCGGCGCCCGGCCGACGATCTTCAGTCCGTAGCCCTCGAGCGCCGCCGGTTTGAACGGGCTGGAGGTCAGCAAAATCATCTCGCGCACGCCGAGGTCGAGGAGGATTTGCGCCCCGACGCCATAGTCGCGCAAGGCGTTGTTTCGATATTGGCTGCCGGCCTCGGTGTCGATGCCGTAGCGCTCGCTGAGCCAGGCCGGGTTCGGATCGCGGATGAAGACCGCCACGCCGGGGCCGTCATGCTCGCCGATGGCCTTCAGGGCGTTGGGGATGTAGTCGGTCCGCGCGCCGAGCGCGCCCAGCATGTCGGCGGCCATGTCGACCTGGTGCATGCGCACGAGGGTGGCGGTGTCGGGGTCAATCTTCCCCTTCACCAGCGCCAGGTGCTCGCATTTGTCGATGCTGTTGCGGTAGACGATCATCCGGAAATCGCCGCCGTAGTGGGAGGTGAACGGCCGCTCCAGGGCCCGTTCGACCTGGCGCTCGTTGCGGCGGCGGTAGGCGATCAGGTCGGCGATGGTGCCGATCTTCAGGCCATGCAGCTGGGCGAAGGCGACCAGTTCCGGCAGCCGGGCCATGGTGCCGTCATCGTTCATGATCTCGCAGATCACCCCGGCCGGGTTGAGGCCGGCCAGGCGCGAGATATCGACGGCCGCCTCGGTGTGGCCGGCGCGGACCAGGACGCCGCCGTCCTTGGCGACCAGCGGGAAGACGTGGCCGGGAGTGACGATGTCGTCGGGGCCCTTGGTCGGGTCGATGGCGACGGCGACGGTGTGTGACCGGTCATGGGCGCTGATGCCGGTGGTGACGCCTTCCCTGGCTTCGATGGAGACGGTGAAGGCCGTGCCCATGCTCTCGCGGTTCTCGGCCGCCATCGGCGGCAGGCGCAGGGCCTTGGCGCGATCGTTGGTGATCGAGAGGCAGATCAGGCCGCGGGCGAACCGAGCCATGAAGTTGATCTGTTCGGGCGTGGCGAACTGGGCGGGGATGATGACATCGCCCTCGTTCTCGCGGTCTTCGGCGTCGACGAGGATGTAGGGGCGGCCGTTGCGGGCGTCCTCGATGATGTCCTCGATGGCGGAGATGGGGGTGTCGTGGCTCATGAGGCGGTCTCCTGCCACCGCGCGAGGTATCGCGCCAGCATGTCGATCTCGAGATTGACCTTTGAACCCGGTTTCAGGCGACCCAGCGTCGTCACATCCCAGGTGTGGGGGATGATGTTGAGGCCGAAGACATCGTCCTCGACCTCATTGACGGTGAGGGAGACGCCCTCGACGGAGATCGAGCCCTTGGGGGCGATCAGACGGTGCAGCGGCCGGGGGGCGCGAATGCGGTAGCGGTGCGAGCCGCCTTCGGGCTCGATGGAGAGCACCTCCCCCACCCCGTCGACGTGGCCGGAGACGACGTGGCCGCCCATCTCGTCGCCGAGCCGGGCGGCGCGTTCGAGGTTGACCGCATGCCCCTCCTCCCATTCGCCGAGCGTGGTGTGGGCCAGCGTCTCGGCCGAGACCTCGACGGCGAACCAGGTATCGCCCTTTTCGACCACCGTCAGGCAGCAGCCAGCGTGGCTGATCGAGGCGCCCATGTCGATGGTGGCGACGTCGTATGAGGTCTCGATCTCGTACCTGCGGTCGCGGCTGGTCTGCCGGACCGAGCGGACCCGGCCGACGTCTGTGACGATCCCGGTGAACATATCAGAGCCTTTCGTACCGCTCCCACAGGTCGTCACCGACCTCATGGACCGCAACCCGTTTGAACCGCGGCGCATCGGCCAGCCGGTTCAGCACAAACTCGCCGACCGCCGGCCGGCCCTCGTCCCCGAGCACGATGGGCGCCCGGAACCACTCGATGGCGTCGACCAGTCCGCTTTTAAGGAAACTGGCCGCCACCTGCCCGCCGCCCTCGATGAACAGCGACGGGGTAAAGCCTTCGAAATCCTCGGGCAGCGTCATCGGCAGCCGCTCGCGGAGTTTCCAGTCCAACCAGTCGGACAGGGCGTCCAGCGCTTCGCGCAGATGCGGTCGCCCATCCTGTTGTCCCACCTTGAGCACGGTGACCCCAGCGTCAGTCAAACGCTTGTTTGGATCGCTGGTGGAAATCACCAGGGTGTCGAGCCGATTGGCCTCGTGGACCAGCTTGAGGTTCGACGGCAGGCGCTGGCGGCTGTCGAGCACGACGCGGGCCGGCTGGCTGCCGACGTAGCCCGGCAGGCGGACAGTCAGTTCGGGATCGTCGGCGATGGCGGTCTCGACCCCGACCAGGATGGCCTGGTGCATGGCCCGCAGGCGGTGCACCTCCTCGCGCGCGGCGGGGCCGGTGATCCAGCGGCTTTCACCGGAGGCGGTCGCAATACGGCCGTCGAGGGAGGTGGCCAATTTCAGGGTAACGCGCATCCGCTTCCTCTACCCCTTCCGACCATCCCGACGAAAGTCGGGACCCAGCTGGCAAACTGCTAGGGGTTCGGCTCTGATTTGAGCCTGCGCCGGCTCCGCTGGTGGACACTGGGTCCCGACTTGCGTCGGGATGATCGGAATTTGGGGGTGAGGCTAGTCCTCGGCTTCCTCGTTCAGCCCCTCGTCGGAGAGGAACTTCGCGAAGTCGTCCGTGTGGCGGAAGTCACGGTAGACCGAGGCGTAGCGGACGTAGGCCACGTCATCGAGGCTCTTGAGGGCCTTCATGACCATCTCGCCCACCGCGCTGCTGGGCAGCTCCGTCTCGCCCATGCTTTCCAGCTGGCGGACGATGCCGTTGACCATGCGATCGACGCGCTCGGTGTCGATCGGCCGCTTGCGGGTGGCGATGGCGATCGAGCGGACCAGTTTCTCGCGGTCGAAGGGCGAGCGACGGCCCGAGCGCTTGAGGATGGTCAGTTCGCGCAGCTGTACCCGCTCGAAGGTCGTGAACCGACCGCCGCACTCGGGGCAGAGGCGGCGACGGCGGATGGCCGCGCCGTCTTCCGACGGGCGGCTGTCCTTGACCTGGCTTTCCATGTGTCCGCAGAACGGGCAACGCATGATGTAGCCCCTCCCGGCGGGCTCAGCCCTACTAGTTGTAGATGGGGAAGCGTTTCGTCAATGCGATGACCTCTTCGCGGACGCGCGCCTCGACCACCGGATCGCCGGCTTCGTTGCCCGACAGGCCGTCGAGGACCTCGCCGATCCACTTGCCGATCTGACGGAATTCCTCGGTCCCGAAGCCGCGGGTGGTGCCGGCCGGGGTGCCGACGCGGATGCCCGAGGTCTTGGTCGGGGGCAGCGGGTCGAAGGGGATGCCGTTCTTGTTGGTGGTGATGTGGGCCCGCTCCAGCGCCTCCTCGGCCAGCTTGCCGGTGACGTTCTTGGGCCGCAGGTCGACCAGCATGACGTGGCTGTCGGTGCCGCCCGAGACGATGTTCAGGCCCGCCGCCTGCAGGCTGTCGGACAGGGCCACGGCGTTGGCGATGATCTGGGCCCCGTACTCCTTGAAGGAGGGCTGCAGGGCCTCGCCGAAGGCCACGGCCTTGGCGGCGATTACGTGCTCCAGCGGGCCGCCCTGGATGCCGGGGAAGATGGCGCTGTTGAACTTCTTGCCGAGATCCAGGTCGTTGCTGAGGATCAGGCCGCCGCGCGGGCCGCGCAGGGTCTTGTGGGTGGTGGTGGTGACCACATGGGCGTGCGGCACCGGGCTGGGGTAGTGGCCGCCGGCCACGAGCCCTGCGAAGTGGGCCATGTCGACCATCAGCCAGGCGCCGATGCTGTCGGCGATTGCACGGAACTTGGCGAAGTCGATGATGCGGCCGTAGGCGCTGCCGCCGGCGATGATCAGCTTGGGCTTCTCGGCCTGGGCGACATCGTTGACGTTGTCGTAGTCGATGTACTGGTCCTGCTGGCGGACGGTGTAGCTCACGGGCCGGAACCACTTGCCCGACTGGTTGGCCGGGCTGCCGTGGGTCAGGTGGCCGCCGGCGGCCAGGTCCATGCCCATGAAGGTGTCGCCGGGCTTGAGCAGGGCGTTGAACACCGCCTGGTTGGCCTGCGAGCCGGAGTGCGGCTGGACGTTGGCGTAGGCGGCGCCGAACAGCTCCTTGGCCCGGTCGATGGCGATCTGTTCGATGACGTCGACGTATTCGCAGCCGCCGTAGTAGCGTTTGCCCGGATAGCCCTCGGCGTACTTGTTGGTCAGGATCGAGCCCTGGGCCTCGAGCACGGCGCGGGAGACGATGTTCTCCGAGGCGATCAGTTCGATCTGCTCACGCTGGCGCGTCAGCTCGAAATCGATGGCCTTGGCGATGTCCGGATCGGCCTTGGCCAGATCGGCGCCGAAGAAGGCGGGAGCAACTTTGGTGTGGGCGGTCATGGGTCTCTCCGGCGGCAACGGGCGCGGGGTCGCGCCCTGTTAAGGGTTGGAAGCGAGGGGATCAATCGGAACCGGGCCGCGCCTCGACGCGTTGGCCCTTCGAGGACGGTCCCGCGTAGGGGGGCCGGCCCGTTAGTGCTTGAGTTTGAAAGGTTTTGAAGCCATGGCCGACTCCACCCGCCCATTGGGTTCGTCGGACACGGAGTTGCTGCAGCTCGGTTCGGATATCGTGTCGGCCTATGTGACGCGCAATTCGATCGGCGCCAGCGCCCTGCCGGATTTGATTCGAAGCGTCCACTACACGCTGAAAGGCCTGGAAGGCGGCGAGGCCGGCCCGGCCCAGCCGGCGGCCAGGCAGAAACCGGCCGTGCCCGTCGGCCGCTCGGTGCAGCACGACTACCTGGTCTGTCTGGAAGACGGCAAACGGCTGACGATGCTGAAACGCTACCTGCGCGCCCGCTACGACCTGTCGCCGGAAGAATATCGCCGCAAGTGGAGCCTGCCGCCGGAGTACCCGATGGTCGCGCCGGCCTACGCCGAGCGACGCTCTGATTTCGCCAAGAAGATCGGGCTCGGAAAAGGTGTGCGGCGGAAGTAGCTCCTGATCAGCTGTAGAGGAGCTTAAGCCGTTTGTGCCGGTGACGGAAGACCCTGGCCGTCAATGCCGTCGCCAGCCCGTCCATCAGCGCCAGCCTGGGCGTCGCCGTGACGATGTCGCGCACGATGCACCCTGCCCCGTCGGGGCACACGCGGCGTTCGTGCCGCCAGCAGCGCTGCAGGAGGCTGTGCGAGGTCTCCACGAAGCCCGACGGCCCGATCTCGGCGAAGACCAGCACATGGCGGTCGAAGGGCAGGACGCCGCCCGCCAGCATCCAGCAGATGGCGACCGGCTCGCCGATCGGGGCCTGGCGGATGTCCGCCTCACCGGCGGGAAAGGTCATGCGAACCAAGGGCGCCAGCTCGGCGTTGACCCCGGCAGGCGTCGTAACCGCGGCCCAGACCTCTTGCGCCGAGCGCGGCAACTTCGTCGAGATATCGATGGCGGGTTTGACGCCGCGAACCGTCACCCTAGGCGGCGACGCCGCCCAGCCGGGCGATGTTGCAGTGCGCCCAGAGCTTTTCCATCGCGCCGACGAGGTCACGCATCATGTCGTCGGTGTGGAAGGGCGTCGGGGTGAAGCGCAGGCGTTCGGTGCCGCGCGGCACGGTCGGGTAGTTGATCGGCTGGACGTAGATGCCGTGGTCTTCCAGCAGCATGTCCGAGACCATCTTGCAGTGCACGGGGTCGCCAACCATCACAGGGACGATGTGGCTGACCGAGGGCATGACCGGCAGGCCAGCGTCGCGGAACATCTTCTTGAGGGTCTCGGCGCGTTCCTGGTGGATCTCGCGGACCTCGTTGTGTGCTTTGAGCCAACGGACCGAGGCCGCGGCCCCGGCCGTCAGGGCCGGCGGCAGCGAGGTGGTGAAGATGAAGCCGGAGGCGAAGCTGCGGATGGCGTCGACCATCTCGATCTCGCCGGCGATGTAGCCGCCCATGACGCCGAACGCCTTGCCGAGCGTGCCTTCGATGATGTCGATGTCGGCCATGACCCCGTCACGCTCGGCGACGCCGGCCCCGCGCGGGCCGTAGAGGCCGACGGCGTGGACTTCGTCGAGGTAGGTGAGCGCGTTGTACTTCTTGGCCAGGGCGACGGTGCCGGGCAGGTCGGCGATGTCGCCGTCCATGGAATAGACGCTCTCGAAGGCGATCAGCTTGGGCGCGTCCAGCGGGGCGTCGGCCAGCAGGCTTTCGAGGTGTTCCAGGTCATTGTGGCGGAAGATGTGGCGTGCGCCGCCGCCGTTGCGGATGCCGGCGATCATCGAGGCGTGGTTCAGCTCGTCCGAGAAGACGATCAGGCCGGGCAGCACCTTGTAGAGGATCGACAGGGTCGCCTCATTGGCCACGTAGCCGGAGGTGAACAGCAGGGCGGCGTCCTTGCGGTGCAGGTCGGCCAGCTCGCGTTCGAGTTCGACGTGATGGTGGGTGGTGCCGGAGATGTTGCGGGTGCCGCCGGAGCCCGAGCCGTTGGCGTCGATGGCGGCGTGCATGGCGTCGAGCACGACCGGGTTCTGGCCCTGGCCGAGGTAGTCGTTCGAACACCAGACGATGACGTCCTTCGAGGACCCGTCGTCGCGGGTCCAGACGGCGCGCGGGAAGGCGCCGCGCTGTCGCTTCAGATCAGCGAACACCCGGTAGCGACCTTCAGACCGAACCTGCTCCACAGCGGTCCGAAACGCGGCTTTGTAGTCCATCGACGTGTTTCCGGTCCTCGCCCCGAGGCCCGGTCCCTTTGTTCTCGTTGATCGGCGCGGGGTTTATCCCTCATCGCCAAGCCCTGTCCAATTAAGGATTTGTACTGAGGCAGAATACTCCGCCGATCGTCGCGGGTCTTGCGAGAACGTCTCTCAGCTTGATCAGGCGGGCTCGCCGGCCCTTGACGTCGGGGCCGGCGGCCTTGGCCCTACTTGGGCTTGCGGAATTTCAGCACGAACTGGTCGGTCTTGCCGCGGATCGAGGCGTCGAAGACGCTGGCGGTGCGCGGGTCGGCCGGGTTGCGCAGGATGTCGCTCTCGGATTCGAGGACGAAACCAGCGGCGGTCACTTCCTTCTTCACGGTGGCGATGTCGATGCGGTGCAGGGCGTCGGTGTCCTTCGTGCCCGAGCCATCGATCGCGTAGTGGTCGACGATGACCAGGAGGCCGCCGGGCTTCAGCGAGTCGAACAGGGCCTTGTCGACCATGCCGGCCAGGGGCTCCGGAGCCATCTTCAGGTGCATGTCATGGTAGTTCTGGGCCGTGAAGATGACGTCCAGCTTCTCGGGGAAGGCGACGGCGCCGAGCGAGGGCCGCAGGGGGACGACGTTCTTGTAGTCGGCGACGACGGTGTCCTGATCCGTGCCGTACTTGGCCTGGAAGCTGATGAACTCGGCCGGCTGCAGGGCGTAGACCTTGCCGGTCGGGCCGACGGCGGCGGAGAAGATGCGGGTGAAGTATCCGCCGCCCATGATGAAGTCGCCGACCTTGTCGCCGGGCTTCACCTCGGCCAGGGCGAGAATCTCGGCCGGCTTGCGGACCGCGTCACGGGCCTTCTGGTCGGCCGGACGGGCCGCATCGTTCAGGACGGCGCTGTAGTCGGCGGCGACCACGGCGCCGGTCAGGGCCAGGGCCCCAGCGATGGCGGCGAAAACTGTCTTGTTCAACGGCGGGCCCTCCCAGGCTTCCGGAAGCGGTAGACGAACTGGTCGGTCTCGCCCCGGATGGATTTGTCGAAGACGCTCACATTCATCCTGTCCTTCGGATCGCGCAGGAACTCGCCCTGCCCGTCGAAGACGAAGCCGGCCGCTTCGACCTCCTGGCGCACGATGGCCGGGTCGATGCGGTGGAAACTGTTGACCGCCGCCATGCCGCTGCCGGGCCGGGCCGAGTGGTCGATGACGACATAGAGGCCGCCGGGCTTCAGCGCCTTGTAGATCTGGTGATTGACCGCCGCGACATCGACCGGACCCATGAAGTCGGCGTGCATGTCGTGATAGTTCTGGGCGGTGAAGACCACGTCCAACTTCTCGGGCGTGGTGAAGGCCGGCAGGGTGCTGAGCAGCACGCGGACGTTGGAATAGGCCGGGTCCTTGGCGATGGCGTTCACCGCCGGCTCGCGCTTGGCCAGCTTGGACAGCTCATCGGGGACGTAGGCGTAGACCCGGCCGCGCGGACCGACGGCCTTGGAGAAGATGCGGGTGAAATAGCCGCCGCCGGGAATCAGGTCGGCGACCCTCATGCCGGGCTTCACGCCGGCGAACAGCACCGTCTCGCCCGGGTGACGGTTGGCGTCGCGAGCCATGTCGGCGGCAGGCCGGTTCGGATCGGTGAGAGCGGCGTCCAGCCAGCCCGGCACGGGCGCGCCGGCTTCCACGGGCGGCGGCGGCGGAGGCGGGGTGGTGGCGCAGGCGGCGGTCAAGGTCAGGACGGCGGCCATGGCCAGCCAACTCGCACGGGACGTCATTCGTCACTCCTGGACGGTTTCGTGTTCGGTCCCCCGACCTCCGAAACTCTCTAGGCCAGATTGTGGCTCAAGTCAGCGGAGTCCACTCTTCCTGCGCCGGAAGCGGCGCGAAAATCTCATCGAGCAGGTCGTCGCCGACGTCCTCGACGGTTTCGGGGTTCCAGCGGGGGGTGTTGTCCTTGTCGACGATGACGGCGCGGACGCCCTCCAGGAAGTCCGGCCGCTGAACAACGCGGGCCCCGATGCGGTACTCCATGGCCATGTTGTCGGCGAAGTCGGTGAACTGCGCCCCGTGGGCCAGCTGGCGGAAGGCGACCTTCATCGTCTGGGGCGATTTGGTCCCGAGCGTGACAAGGGTGCTCCGGGCCCACTCCTCGGGGTCCTGTTCGAGGCCTTCGAGGATGGCCTCGACGCTATCGCGGCCGAACAGGCGGTCGATGTCGGCCAGGTGCGGTTCGATCGGCGGCGGGCCGGCGTCGCGGACGAAGTGGGCCAGGGCGCCGGGGATGGAGTCCGGATGCTCGGCCAGGGCGGTCTTGAAGCCTTCGGCATGCTCGGACGGCATGTAGTGGGTGGCGATGCCCAGCCGCACGCAGTCGGCCCCCTTGATCCGCGCGCCCGTCAGGGCCAGCCACAGGCCGGCCTTGCCGGGGAGCCTGGGCAGGAACCAGCCGCCGCCGACGTCGGGAAACAGGCCGATGCCGGTCTCGGGCATGGCGAAGGTGGTCCGTTCGGTGGCGATGCGCACGCTGGCCGGCATGGAGAGGCCGACGCCGCCGCCCATGGTCACCCCGTCCATCACGGCGATGACCGGCTTGGGGTAGACGAACAGCAGCTGGTTCAAACGATACTCGGTGTGGAAGAACTCGCGGGCCTGGGCGCCATCCCCTGCCCCGCTCTCGGCCAGCATGCGGATGTCGCCGCCGGCGCAGAAACCGCGCTCGCCGCTGTGGTCGATCAACACGCACTGCACCGCCTCGTCGCCGCGCCAAGCCAGCAGGGCGTCGGTGATCAGCCGGCACATGTTGGTGGTCAGCGCATGCAGCGCCTTGGGCCGATTGAGGGTGACACGGCCGACGCCGCCGTCGACGCGGGTGAGGACTTCGGGTTCTTCGGTCACTGTCTGAACATCTCCCGGCCGATGATCACCCGCATGATCTCGTTGGTGCCTTCGAGGATCTGGTGGACGCGCAGGTCGCGGACGATGCGCTCCATCGGGTAGTCGGAGAGGTAGCCGTAGCCGCCGTGCAGCTGCAGGGCGTCGTTGGCCACCGTGAAACAGGCGTCGGTGGCGAAGCGCTTGGCCATGGCGCAGAGCTTGGTGGCGTGGGGGTCGCGCTGGTCGAGGGCCGAGGCGGCGTTGCGGACCATCAGCTGCGAGGCCTGCAGGTCGGTGGCCATGTCGGCGATCTTGAACTGCAGGGCCTGGAAGTCCTTCAGCGGTCGGCCGAACTGGCTGCGCTGTTCCATGTAGGCCTTGGCGGTGTCGAGGGCGAAGCCGGCCCCGCCCAGCGAGCAGCTGGCGATGTTCAGGCGGCCGCCGTCGAGGCCCATCATGGCGAAGCGGAAGCCCTCGCCCTCCTGGCCGACGCGGTTCTCGACCGGCACCCGGACATTGTCGAAATTGACCTGGGCGGTCGGCTGCGACTTCCAGCCCATCTTCTTCTCGTTGGCCCCGAACGACAGGCCCTCCATGCCCTTCTCGACCACGAAGGTGGAGACGCCCTTGGCCCCCTCCCCGCCGCTACGGGCCATGACCACATAGATGTCCGAGACCCCGGCCCCGGAGATGAATGCCTTGGAGCCGTTGAGAACGTAGTGGTCGCCGTCCAGCCGGGCCGTGGTCCGCATCGAGGCGGCGTCCGAGCCGCTGCCGGGTTCGGTCAGGCAGTAGCTGGCGATCAGCTCCATGGTGGTCAGGCGCGGCAGGTATTTGTGGCGCAGCTCGTCGCTGGCGAAGCGGTCGATCATCCAGGAGGCCATGTTGTGGATGGTCAGGTAGGCAGCGGTCGGCACGCAGCCGTAGGACAGGGCCTCGAAGATCAGGCTGGCGTCGAGCCGGCTCAGCCCCGAACCGCCGACATCTTCCTGCACATAGACGCCGGCGAAGCCGAGCGCCGCGGCCTGGCGCAGCACATCGACCGGGAAGTGGCTTTCCTCGTCCCATTTGGCGGCGTGCGGGGCGAGTTCTTCCCTCGCGAAGGCCTGGGCCATCTCCTGGATCGCGCGCTGATCGTCGGTGAGGGAGAAATCCATGCTTCCAGGTCCTGATCTCGGGCGAAGAGTCGCCGCCTCGCCGTGGGCTTGCTGACCTGACGCCGACGGGTCAAGCTGTCAATCGTCACCTGACGGGAGGCCCGCATGACCGTAACGGACACCGAGGCTCGCCGGTTCGACAGCGAACGGGTGATGGGACTGATCAATTACGGCCTGCTGTTCAGCGCCATCTTCTTCGCCGGCGTGCCGGGCGTCGTCGCCGTGGTCCTGGCATACACCCAGCGCGGGGCGGCCGGGCCGCTGCTGCGCGAGCACTACCGGTTCCAGATCCAGATCTTCTGGATCGGCCTGCTGCTGGCCCTGATCGCCGGTATCTGTGGGCTGTGGGCTATCCTCGACGTCTCGGCCGACCTTTGGGGAAAGGGCAATGTCCATGGCGACATGCAGCTCACCGACCTCGACATGACCGGCCAGGTCATCGGCCTGACCATCGCCTCCGTGGTCGCCCTGGCCCTGATGACCCTGTGGTCGCTGGCCGCCCCGGCGGTCGGCTTCATCCGCCTGGCGACGGCGCCGCGGCCGGTGGAAGCGGCCCTTGCCTAGCGCCGCCCGTTGCGCGACACCGCGCCCATGACCGTGCCGCCCCTCGCCGCCTATCCCGCCACCCGCCTGCGCCGCCTGCGCCAGGCCGACTGGACCCGCCGCATGGTGCGCGAGACGTCCCTGCAGCCCGCCGACCTGATCTGGTCGATGGTGGTGCATGAGGGCGAGGGCCGCATCCCGGTCGCCTCCATGCCCGGCGTCGAACGCCTCAGCGTCGCGGAGGCCGCCAAGGCCGCGGTCGAGGCCCGTGAGCTGGGCATCCCCTGCATCGCCATCTTCCCGCACATCGACGGGGCCCGGAAGGACGCCGAGGGCAGCCTGGCCGCCGAGGAAACCGGCGTCATCTGCCGCGCCATCAAGGCCATGAAGGCCGCCGCCCCCGAGGTCGGGATCATGTGCGACGTGGCCCTCGATCCCTTCACCACCCACGGCCACGACGGCGTCCTCAAGGACGGCAGGATTGTCAACGACGCCACCATCGAGCGGCTGGTCGAGCAGGCGCTGGTCCAGGCCCGGGCCGGCTGCGATATCCTGGCCCCGTCCGACATGATGGACGGCCGGGTCGGGGCCATCCGCGCGGCGCTGGAGGCCGAAGGCCTGCAGGACGTGATGATCATGTCCTACGCGGCCAAATACGCCTCCGCCTTCTACGGCCCCTACCGCGACGCCATCGGCTCGGGGAAGCTGGGCAGCGGCGACGTCGCCAACCCCGGCGACAAGAAGACCTACCAGATGGATCCGGCCAACTCGGATGAGGCCATCCGCGAGGTCGCCCTCGACATCGCCGAGGGGGCCGACATGGTCATGGTCAAGCCGGGCATGCCCTACCTCGACATCGCCCGGCGGCTGGTCGACACGTTCGCCATGCCGACCTTCGCCTTCCAGGTCAGCGGCGAGTACGCGATGATCATGGCCGCCGCCCAGAACGGCTGGATCGACGAGGAGCGGGCCATCCTGGAGAGCCTGGGGGCCTTCAAGCGGGCCGGCTGCGCCGGGATCATCACCTATTTCGCGCCCCGCGCGGCGCGGATGCTGCGCGGCTAGTTCTTTTCCCAGGGCCAGCGGAAGCTGGGTTTCTTGGTCTCCACGACCGGCGCGGGAGCCGCCGGCTTGGGGCAGGCCGCCACCGCGAAACCACCGAGGTCCAGGCAGCGGCCGTCGATGTCGGCCGGCGTCGGCAGGCCGATCAGGTGGGCCAGGGTCGGGGCGATGTCGGTGGTCTCGATGGGGTAGAAACGCTCCTGGCCGGCGGCGCCGGACCACCAGAACAGGATCGGCACCCGGCGGTCATAATCCCAGGGGCTGCCGTGGGTGCTGAGGGCGCCGCCGAGGCGGGCCTGCAGCGGCGAGACGCCGGGATCGAGAATGACCACCAGGTCCGGCGAGCGGCCGGCCACGGCGCTCATCGCCGCCCGCTGCTCGACGGTCAGTTCCTCGGGCGAGGTTCCCGGAGCGGGCGGCGCAAGCGCCAGCAGGTCTTCAAGCCGGTAAACGGCGTTGATGCCGGGCTTGCCCTTCAGGCCCGCGATGGCCGCCTTGGCGATCTTGCCGCGCAGCGGCTCGGGCAGGCGGACCCGCTGGTCGTCGACGATGTAGAAGCCGCTGCCGTCGAAGGACAGCGGGTTGGCCTTGAGCTTGAACTGGGCTTTCAGGCTCTCGTTGAGCTTGATCAGCACCGACAGGTCGTAGCGCCCGGCCTGCGGAAAGCTCCGCTCGGCCTGGCGTTCGGGGAAGTCGGAGCCGCCATGATCGGCGGTCAGCACCACCACCGCCCCGCCGGGGACGGCCTTGGCGGCGGCCAGGAGCCGGCCGATGGCGGCGTCGAGACGGAACTGCTGCTCGCACATCTCCGGGCCTTGCGTGCCGAAGCCGTGGCCGATTCGGTCGGTGGCCGACAGGCTGACGGCCAGCACGTCGGTGGCCTCGCCGGCGCCAAGCTTCTGGTCCTTGATCAGGCTGAGGGCGCCCTCGACGGTGACCTCGTCGAGCAGCGGCGAGGTGTCGAAGACGACCTTGGCCGGTGGCACCTGGCTATGCCAGGTCTGGCCGGCGATCTGGTAGTCAGCCTCCAGGGTGCGGCAGTAGTCGTTCTGGTAGGTCCAGCTAGCCGGCTTGCCCTCGTAGCGGGCCATCAGCTCAGCGTTGATGGCTTTGACCGGCGCCAGCCGCGCCTCGTCGGTCTGGCCCGGCTCGACATAGGTCGTGAAGCCGAAACCCTCGCGCCACCAGAAGACGCCGTCGGCCTTGTGGCCGGCCATGGCGATGGCGCCGCGATCCTTGCCGGCGATGGCGAACACCCGGCCGGCCGAGCCGCTGTCCTTCAGCCAGTCGCCGAGGGTCGAGGCCTTGAGGTTGTCGGGGCCAACGGGGCCGTTGCCGCCGGTCAGGCCCCCGGCCAGGGTGTTGGCCGGAGCGCTGAGACAGTAGACGCTCTTGCCGGTCACCGGGTCGAGCCAGTCGTTGGCCGGGATGCCGGTCTTGTTCGGGTGCTTGCCGGTCAGGATGGTCGAGTGGCCCGGGCAGGTCTCGGTGCCCGAATGGCTCTGGTAGCCGTTGATGTAGACCATGCCCTGGTCGGCCAGGGTGCGCAGGCCGGCGGTGTAGCGGCTTCGGTACTGGTTGAAGAGGTTGGCGCTGAACTGGTCGACGCTGATCACCACCACCAGCTTCGGCGCCGGTTTCGGTTCGGCGGCGTAAGCCAGACCGGCGGCGGCGAGGACGGAGAGGCCGGCGAGCGCGCCGGACCAGCGACGAAGGGTCATGGAACAACCTGAGACGAAGAGCGGAGCGTCCTCATAGGGCGCCCCGCCGACATTTTCACGACGCTTGGCCAAGCGCCGCCATGATGGGCAGTTTCCGGATCGGCTTGCCGGTCAGTTTGGCCAGGGCATTGACCAGGGCCGGGGTGGCCGGCGGCAGGCCGGGTTCGCCGATGCCGCCGAGCACCGGCTCGTCGTTCTCGATGAAGATGGTCTCGATGACCTTGGGCGCCTCGTTCATCCGCATCAGGCGATAGCTGTCGAAGTTGCGGTTCTGGCAGGAACCGTTCGCCACCTCGATGCCCTCGAACAGCGCCGTCGACAGGCCCTGGACGATGCCGCCCTCCATCTGGTTGCGAGCCCCGTCGGGGGTGACGACGCGGGCGCAGTCGATGACGCAGGTCACCTTGTGCACGGTGACCACGCCGTCCTTCAGGCTGGCCTCGACGACATGGGCACAGAGGCTGGCGAAGCTGTAGACGAAGGCGAAGCCGCGGGCCCGGCCGGCGGGGACGGGCTTATCCCAGTCTCCGGCCTTGGCGGCGGCGTCGATGACCTTGAGGGCGCGGGGGTTGTCGGCCAGCAGCTCGCGGCGCAGCTGGACGGGGTCCTTGGCCGAAGCCAGGGCCACCTCGTCGAGGAAGCTCTCGACGAAATAGCCGTTCTGGGTGGCCCCGACCGAACGCCAGGGGGCCATCGGGATGACCTGGTCGACCCGCACCCAGTCGATCCTGTAGGCCGGGAACCTGTAGAGAATCTCCGGCAGGATCTGGATCGAGGACCCGTCGATCTGGCCCTTGGGCAGGCCGCCCGGTGCGAAGCTGTCGCGCATCGACGGGCCGGCGGTGCGGATATGGAAGGCGGTCAGCCTGCCGTCCTTGTCGAGGGCCGCCTTCATGCGGGCGACCTGGGCGGGGCGGTACCAGCCCTGGCCGATCTCCTCCTCGCGCCGCCAGAAGACCTTGACCGGCTTCTTCAGCGCCATGACCACGGCCACGGCGGCCGGGACGCCGTCATCGCCGAGCCGGCGGCCGAAGCCGCCGCCGAGCATCAAGGTGTGCAGCTTGACCTTCTCGACCGGCAGGCCGGCGGCCTTGGCGGCCGTGCCGCGGTTGCGGTCCTGGGTCTGGAACGGGCCCCAGATCTCCAGCCCGCCGTCGGCGGTCGGCTCCAGGGTGACGGAGAAGGGCTCCATCGGGGTGTGGGCGATGTAGGGGACCTCGTAGTCGGCCTCGACGGTCTTGGCGGCGCCGGCCAGGGCGCCGGCGACCGCCTCGTCGTTCCTGGCCACGATGGCCTCGGCATCCTTGTCCAGGCCCGCCAGCATGGCCCCGGAGATCTCGGCCGAGCTCAGCCCGTCATAGGCCGTCGAGGCCCAGGAGACCTCCAGCGCCTGGGCGCCCTTCATGGCCGCCCACTGGGTCTTGGCGACCACGGCCGCACCGCCCTCGAAGGCCACGACCCGCTCGACGCCCTTCACGACCAGGGCCGGGGCCTCGTTGAGCTTGGCGACCTTGCCCGTCCAGACCGGCGACAGCACCATACAGGCGTAGACCATGCCGGGGCGGGTGAAGTCGGCCGAGAACAGCGGCTCGCCCCGCACCTTGGCGGGGATGTCGACGCGCGGGGTGGCCTTGCCGACGATGGTGTAGGTCTTGGGGTCCTTCGGCACGCCCGGGGCGGCCGGCGCGGCGGCGGCCAGCTTGGCGGCCTCGCCGAGCGGCATCAGGCTCTTGCCGCCGCGCAGCAGCTTGCCATCGACGATGCTCACTTCGGCGGGCGGGACGCCGGCCTTGGTCGCGGCGGCGTTGATCAGGCTCTGGCGGGCCGAGGCCCCGACCTTGCGCAGGGCCTCCCACCAAGCCCGCACGCCCCAGCTGCCGCCCGAGCTCATGGCCCCGCCACGGCGGAACGGATCGGAGGGCTCGGGCGTGTCGACGGTGACCCAGGCCAGGGGCACGCCGATCTCGTCGGCGATGATGGCGGCGTGGGCGGTGTGGGTCCCCTGCCCCATCTCGGTGGTCGGCGAGTGGAGATGGACGCGGCCATCGGCGCCGATGGCCAGATAGGCGGTCCAGGCGGCGGCGGGCGCCTGGGCGTTGGCGGGCGGGGTGACGACGAAACTGAGGGTGAAGGCGCCGACGGCGGTGAGGAAGGCGCGGCGATCGAGGGGAGCGTTCATGGTCATGTCCCTCAGGCGGCCTGGCCGCTGGCCGCCTTGATGGCGGCGCGGATGCGCAGGTAGGTGCCGCAGCGGCAGAGGTTACCGGCCATGCCGGCGTCGATGGCGGCGTCGTCGGGCTTGGGGTTCTCGGCGAGGAGGCCCTTGGCCGACATGATCTGGCCGGGCTGGCAGAAGCCGCACTGCGGGACCTGGATATCGATCCAGGCCTTCTGGACGGGGTCGTCCTTCTTGAGGCCCTCGATGGTCAGCACCTCGGCCCCGGCGATATCGCCGACCGGCAGGCTGCAGGACCGCACCGGCTGGCCGGAAACCAGCACCGTGCAGGCCCCGCACTGGGCGATGCCGCACCCGTACTTGGCGCCCTTGAGGTCCAGCTCGTCGCGGAGCACCCAGAGCAGCGGCGTGTCCGGCTCGGAGGCCACGGTCACGGGTTTGCCGTTCACGGTCAGCTTGGTCATGTCGGGGAGCCTCCTGCCGTAATGGTAGGGTGCGGTTGGACAGCGCGGCAACCGCCAAGTTCCTCCCTCGGGCGCAAAGCGCACGGGGGAGGGGGACCGCCGCCGCGACTCAGCGGCGGTGGTGGAGGGGGCAGCGCCGGCTTGTCAGGATGGAGAACGTTCTGGCGCGGACGAAGATGACAG